>JARFRJ010000490.1 GCA_029287305.1 Hyphomonas sp.
GTGCTTTGGAGTATCCTGCCGAAGCACGCCGTCAGGCCGGGGACTGTCAGGTCTATGTAAATATTACCGAAGCTGGAAAAGTGGTGGATATACAGCCTGTCTGCACTGACCCTGTCTTTGCAGAACCTGCACGTGAGGCGCTGGAAACGGCGCGTTTTGCCCCGCGCTATGTCAATGGGGTTCCCGAGCCTCAATATAATTTGATTATTCCCTTTACCTTTTCTGCGCGATAGATCCTCACAGGACACGCTCTAGTCCTATTGTATCTGGCCCTATTGTGTCTGGCCCGTCTGTTTTAAAGATTGAGCGGACAGAGCTGACATCCTAAGAGTGTGAGAGATAAATAAGATAGGTTCAGGGAAGGGATCAGCCAATGCAGACTAAAACACGTATTACCGACATGCTGGGGATAGAAAAGCCAATCATTCAGGCGGCGATGGGCTGGATTGCCCGTGCGCCTTTGTCCTCGGCCTTTTCCAATGCGGGGGGCATGGGTATTATCGAAACTTCTTCAGGTGAGCTTGATATTATTCGCGGTGAGATCACCAAAATGAAAACGCTGACCGATAAGCCATTTGGGGTAAATGTCGCTCAGGCCTTTGTACGTGACCCGGATATTATCCCATTTATCATTGATCAGGGGGTTCAGTTTGTAACCACCTCTGCTGGCGATCCGATGCGCTATACTGAAACGCTTAAACAGGCGGGGTTGACCGTTTTTCATGTTGTTCCCTCTTTGAAAGGCGCGCTGAGAGCTGTCGAGGCGGGCGTGGATGGCTTGATCGTCGAAGGCGGGGAGGGCGGCGGTTTCAAGAACCCGCAAGATGTCGCCAGCATGGTTTTGATCCCCTTGATTGCCGAAACCGTTGATCTTCCTATTGTGGCTGCGGGAGGGATTTCTGATGGGCGTTCTATGGCCGCCGCCTTTGCGCTGGGCGCTGAAGGCGTTTTGATGGGCACACGTTTGTTGACGGCGGCGGAATGTCCGGTCCATGACAATTGGAAAGAGGCGATTGTCGAGGCCGACGCGACAGATACCGTCTTCCTGAACCGGTCTGGACCCGGCCCGGCTTTACGCGCGCTAAAAACAGAACGCACTCAGAAACTTCAAAAAGAGGGCAGCGAAAATATTTTCAGTGAGTTCGCCGGCACGCAAAAGGTTTATTTTGGCGGCGATTTAGAAGCTGGCATTGCCCTGACCGGACAGGTTGCCGGGCGGATCAAAAATGTTCTGCCGATACAGGATATTCTGGATAGGACGATGGCGGATTTTCATGAAACCTGCGCCCAAATGGCTCGTTTTTCAGCCTGACGGTTTTGGCATGACAGATAAGCTCGCACTTTTTCTCGACAAGTTTGAAATTCAGGAGCTTCTGACCGCTTATGTGCATGCATAGACAGCCAGGCTTTTGATCGGTTGGATGAAATTTTTGTTCCAGATGCGGTGATTGATTATACCGCTACGGATGCGCTCCATATGATCTTTATCGGGGCTTGGTATCTGGACGAGCTGATAAAAACGGATCAAGGGTGGCGCATTGCCAAACGCGCGCAAGCTTTAAGCTTTATACATTATCCATGAGCCGTAAGCGGCAGGGTGGAAATCAAAAAAGACAGGCTCACCCCAATACATAGCGCGAGCGCACTATGAGCTGGGCGTTGCCGTTTGACTGGTCCTGTCAAAAGGCTCAGTGCGACAAAGAAAAGCAGGCCAGCAGAAAGGGCAAATAGATTGCCAATCATGCCGGGGACAAGCGCATAGACGAACAAGGCAGAGACAATGACGCCCAATGGTGTGGTCAGCGTCGCGCATATAAAAGCGCCGAAGAAGGCATGTTGATTTGAAGCGCCATATCGTTTCAGCAATGTGAAGGCGATAATGCCTTCAGGCAGTTCATGTAAAATCATCGAAAGAGCGACCAGAAACCCAGAATCATAGCTGGCTGCAAATGTGACTGAATAAATCATGCCATCAATAAAGGAATGTGTGGCAATTGCGAGCAGAGGGATAAGGCTTTCATAGGGAGTGTCCATGCTATCTATAATCGTCACATTGGCAGGACTGAGCCGGGCGGGCCTCATCCAGAGGCGCATGGCTATATTCAAGCCAAGACCGACCCCAAAGCCGAGCAGGATTAAGGCCGGGGCCGCCGCCGATAAAGACAGGGCTTCTGGTGCGACATGTGTGAGCGTAACGGTCAGAAGCATGCCGCCGGAAATAACCGCCAAAAGTGCAGTATTACGCTCATTCCAATAGGATTGCCGCGCAATGAAGATGAGCCCGGCTGTGCTGACAAGCGCAGCGATGAGACCAAAGAATAAAGGAGTTTGGATATTTTCCCACATTTGGCTAAGCTCATTTAAAGGCTGATATTAAGAACATTTTCTGGCGTGACGGAGCAAAAAGACAAGACATGATATGTTATAAGATATCATTCTCTTTAAACCCGCTCTTAATATAAGAACCTATTCAAGACAAGCCTAGATTTAGGGGCGCCTTTAATTAGAGGCTGAAAATCCGCATTGTCTGCGTTCCATTTCAATCTGTTTTGTAATGCGAATGGCATTTTGTGCATAGGCTTCTGTGACAGACCCCTGATTGACGGTTTTGCCACGCAATGTACTCACATCTTCGCACAAATGAAACACAAGCGGCCATTCAGACCGGGTTGCACCATCTTTAGGCGCGATCCAATAGACAATGTCCCGGCCATTCGGATTATCAGTATCTTTTGTCGCCTCAGTGACGGTTTCTGTATCTTCAGCGATTTTTTTCGCTTGTTCAGCCACTTCCGGAGAGCAGGCCGTAGTTTGAGCGCCGGTTTTGATCTGAAAAGCGCATTCATTCATATCCTCAGTATATTGCTCAATTGAGGGAGGATTATAACTGACACCGAATAGCGTTGCCACAACGGCCAAAGCCGCCCCAATGCCACCAGCGATTTTCTTATTCCTCGGATCCATATCCTTGTCTAAAAAGATCATGGCTAAGAGAGGCAGGAAGGCGATCAGGGTGATGATCGCGCCAAGTTGATTTTGGAAAAAGAATTTGAAAGCTTCCGATTTTTGAGCAGGATCATATTTATTGGCGGCTTTCCACATCATGCTTCCGGCAATAGCAAAAACAGCGATGCCAACCAGAAGGCCAATCAGAAGGACCAGATTTCCCTCATCAAATGCATTTCTGTAAAACAGAAAAAGGCCTGCCGCCTCACCGCCAATTGCAATTATCCAAGCGATGGCGGCAAAAATGCGCAGTCTTCCAGCTGCTGATTTCTGCTTTTGCGATGCTTTCCAAGCCTTGGTGATGTCTGTTTCGTCACCGGATATTTTGTCAGACATATTTGCTTTCCCTCTATGGCGTTGGAAAAACTGACTTCATGTAAGCCTGCTTTAAACGGTTTTATAAACGCGTTAGATTTTATCAGTCTCACAGCTCATATCATTTTTCCATGAAAAAATCATATGAGCGTTCAGGTAAGCAATACGTAATATTGATTTTTACGCGAACCTATTATGGTCTGCTTTTTCTATCTGTTTGCCTGTGTTTTTGGTTTGTCTTGATTCGTTTTTGATACCGGAATGTCGGTGCGAATACTGGGTCCACGCTTTGAACGTGCGGGGCGAAGTCTTGGGTTTAGCCGTGATGAAAAATATCTTTACTCGTCGCGCTGGGCGCAAAGCACCATGAATGCATCTGAAAAAACAAAACCCTTCTTTTTCAAGAAGGGTTTTGAGAGAGTTTCAAGTCAGACAGAAGATTATACCAGGCCTTCTCTCTGGGCCCGTTTGCGGGCCAGCTTGCGCGCACGACGCACAGCTTCGGCCTTTTCTCGGGCCTTTTTTTCAGAAGGTTTTTCAAAATGAGTGCGCGCTTTCATCTCACGAAAGAGGCCTTCACGCTGCATTTTCTTTTTCAGCGCTCTGAGCGCCTGGTCGACATTATTGTCCCGCACCATAATCTGTACGATTTTCAAATCTCCTGTTTATAAATGGCGGCACCACTACGCCGCATATTAAAATACTTTATCCCATGATAGGAAACCCCATCTATTAACATGGCTTTTCGCCTTTGCCTACTGCTGAAAGCAAAGAAGATGCAAACTGTGAGTATTCAATTGCGTGAAAAATGGCTTTTGGCCCTTCTTCCCCATATCCCTTTTGAGGGGTGGACACGCCAAAGCCTTAATCGCGCGGCTGACGAGGCCGGTTTAAGTGCAGGCGAACAGGCCCTGGCTGCCCCGCGCGGTGTGCCGGATTTGATCCGCGCTTTCTTTGATCGCGCAGAAGCGCAGGCGGCTCGCGAGATTTCTGCAGTGGAGTTAAGTGAATACCGCGTGCATGAGCGTGTCGCGCTTGGCGTTAAAATCTGGCTGGATGCGCTTCAGCCGCACAAGGAAGCGGCTCGGCGGGCAGCCCAGCGGGGCTTTTTGCCTTGGGGAAGCTATGCCGCTTTGGAGCGCACTTATCACGTTTCAGATATGATTTGGACAGCCATTGGGGACACCTCAACGGACTATAACCAGTATACAAAGCGGGCTCTTTTGGCCAGCACAGTGCCTTTAATCTTTCTGCATTGGCTTGATCAGGAGGATGAGGAAAAACTAATGGCCTATATCCATAAACGCCTGAAAATCGCCATGCGCTTTGGACAAATGGGCTCCAAAATATTGAGCCCAGCGTTGAACAGGTTGAAAAAAAATTCGGCAGATGGATAAAGCATATTCAGGCCGTTTTGGCTCATAAACCCTGCTTATCGCGTCTCGCCTTTTTACCCGACCTTGGGGCTTAAGTAGGTCAGATGGCCCATTTTGCGACCTATACGGGCTTGTCTTTTGCCATAGCTGACAAGACGTGCGTCCCGATTGCAGGCGGCTGGAATATCCAGATCATCCTCGCCCATAATATTGACCAAATTGGCATTATGATGCCGGGTGACCGGGCCTAAAGGCCAATGGGAAATGGCGCGGATATGCTGTTCGAACTGACCTGTTTGGCAGGCCTCCGGCGTCCAATGGCCTGAATTATGCACGCGCGGGGCAAATTCATTGGCCCGTAAAGAACCATCGGGCATGACGAAAAGCTCCAGAGTGATGACGCCGATATGATCCAGCGCGTCGGCAAGCCTGATCGCCATAGTCTGGGCTTCAGCTATAATCGATTGCGCAAGACCGGCTGGAACGATGGAACGCCGCAAAATGCCGTTTTCATGTATATTTCGGGAGGGGTCATACGCAAGCGTCTGCCGCGCGCTGCGCGCCACAACAACGGAAATTTCGCAATCAAAAGGCATATAGGCTTCCAGAATACAGGGAACTTTCAAGGCAAGGTCCAAGGCCGCCTTGCGACCCTTGCCCGCCTGAATTCGCACTTGTCCCTTGCCATCATAGCCATTGCGCCGGGTCTTCAAAATGCCATTACCGTCAAAGTCACTCAAGGCGGCCTCAAGTGAGGTGGCATCGCTGATTTCATGAAAGGGCGCGGTCGGAATACCTATGCTCTGTAGGCAGTTTTTTTCCAGACTGCGATCCTGTGACGTTTCAAGCGAGGAGACGCCCGGCGCGACATGACGGTCATTGTCCAGCAGATGCGTGACATAGGCGGCGGGAATATTCTCAAATTCATAGGTGACCACATCACATGTGCGGGCAAACTCCAGCAAGGCGGAAGTGTCTGAATAGGCACCCGTCACTTCGCGGGCGGCGACGCGTCCGGCGGGGCTGTCACTTTCCGGCGTGTAGATATGGACATCAAATCCAAGCCGGGCCGCTTCCAGCGCCATAAGCCGCCCTAATTGACCGCCCCCCAGAATACCGATTACGCTGCCCGGAGCTAAGGGGCTCATAGGCCTGTCCAAGTGTCAGGTGTCTCGCTCACAGCCTGGCTATGGGCTTGCCGATACGCCTTCAAAGCCGTTGCAATCGTCTCATCCTGAAGAGCCAGAATAGAGGCGGCCAGAAGCGCTGCATTGACCGCGCCGGCATCTCCAATCGCCAATGTGCCGACCGGAATGCCCCGGGGCATTTGCACAATGGACAAGAGACTGTCGAGCCCTGATAAGGCGCTTGATTTAACCGGTACTCCCAGCACAGGCAAATGTGTCATAGAGGCGGCCATGCCCGGCAAGTGCGCGGCCCCACCCGCCCCGGCAATAATCAGTTTCAGTCCCCTGTCCGCCGCCGTTTGGGCATAGCGCACAAGACGATCAGGCGTCCTGTGTGCGGAAACAATTCGCACTTCATGCGTAATTGATAAAGCCTCAAGCGTGTTTGAGGCATGTTGCAAGGTTGGCCAATCAGATTGGCTGCCCATAATAATACCAATATCTGCGCGTATATCTTTCGCCATAATATTCGCCTCAAACTTTCAATAAGTCTTACTTGTGTCTTTCGTGCTGATATTTGTTGTTTTCTATCGGCCGCAAAAAAGAAAGACTGTATATAAGAGATGAGGAATTTATCAAATGAACTTCTTCTGAATGAGATCGAATATAGCCTTATAATTAAGGGGTCAAAGCGGGCCAAAGAGCATCAAAAATCTATCCAGAAGCGCATATGAAAATATATCAATCAAAAATCATGTATGGGAAGGGCACAGATTTCAAGCCCCAAATATATAAATTTCATGAGATTTGACGGATGACAGCCTCTGTTTTTTATGCTTTTTAAATCAGATAACATATAATCCTTTAACCCGAGAAAGGAGTTTCGCACAGTGTCAATAGAGGGACGTATTAGAGAATTATCCGATAAGCACCGAAAATTGGATGAAGAAATACAGATCGCTGAAAAAGCCCCCGCACAGGATCATGTGAAAACAACCAAGCTCAAGCGAGAGAAATTACGCGTCAAGGAAGAATTGCGAAAGCTTGACAGTTAACAAGACTTGACGGGTAAGAAAACTTGACGGTTAAGCGGTAATGGCTATTGGTCCATTACGCAGTTAATCCGCGCACTTTAGAGACGGAGTAGAGTATGTATGATCTTTTGAAACAAAATCGGCCCTTATCAGCCAACACCATAGAATTAGCGATTACAATTCTCACTGGATTATTCGTCTCTGCGGGCCTGTTTTGGGTCATGTTCATATTTAAGTGGCTGTTTAAAGGGGGTGGTTTCCTCTTGGAATTGTTCGGCCTCAGTCTTGGACTAGGCGTAGGGTTGGCAATTTATCTTATGGTTCGACTGCTTGCAGACACTTTAATGGCTCTCAGGCATATGAATGATCGGATTTTGATATTGTCCGACCGTCTGACGGATCGGCGCGGTCCTGGTCTGGCCTCGGCGGCCCCTTCCAAGGCCTCTGCCTCAGCCGTCTCCAAAGCCGAGGTACAAAAAAAGCCCAGCGCCCCGAAAGCGAGTGCCCCGAAAGCCAGGGCACCCAAAGCTGGCGCGCCGAAGGCGGGAAAAAAGGAAGATGGCCCCTCTGGCCAAGACGCCTAAGTCCGATCTGACATGATTTCACCCGTCACTCTTATTTTGGGGCTTGGCCAGACGGTTGGAAGCGCCTGCGCCCATTATTTTCATGATCAGGGTCATAATGTTATCATTGTTGATCAAAACGCCAAAAATCTGGCCCGCTTATCGGATGAAGCCTCCGATCAAATCACCACACATATGGGCGATATCACCAGTCTGATTGGAATTAAAAACGCCATTGTGGCAGCCCGGGAAAGCCATGGACGGCTTGACAATCTGGTCAGTATTCCAAGCCTGCCTGCCCCGGAAGGGCTTGGTGCGAGCGATCTTGAAAAACTGAAATCCATGTGTTTTCGCGCCGCTGAAGGGGCCATGATAAGCCTTGGCCTGTTTCGGGACGTTCTGATGGACCAGGACCCGTTTCCATATGGGGGCAACACGCGTATCAAGCAAAAAGGGAGTGTAACCTTCATCCTTGGCCTTGCGTCAAGACAATCCATGCCGGGTGAATTTTCTGAATCTGTCTCACAAGGGGCGGTGGAAGCTGTTGCCCGTGCCGGGGCGCTTGAGCTGGCTGAGGAGAATATTCGTGTCAATGCGATAAGTGCCTTGCGCCCACGCGTGGAAGAAAAAGAGGCTTGGCTGAAATCGCGCACGCCGTTAGCGCGCACGGCTCTGGCCGAGGAAATTGCCGCAACAGCCTATTTCCTGTCCTCGCCGAGCGCTGCCATTATTACAGGACAAACGCTTGTTCTGGACGGGGGACGTTTTCAGTTGAGCGGTCTTC
Organism: Hyphomonas sp.; assembly: GCA_029287305.1. Lineage (GTDB taxonomy): Bacteria > Pseudomonadota > Alphaproteobacteria > Caulobacterales > Hyphomonadaceae > CALLCD01. The sequence continues at coordinate 8,206 of JARFRJ010000490.1, forward strand.
TTGGCCAGACATAAGCGTCTTGTCTTCACCGGCTATCGGGTCCATCTATAGGCTGAAAACATGCTCCCCTCCCGTTTTTAAAGGTTTTCCATAATGGCAAAAATTGATATTCGGATCATACCGGTCACGCCTTTGCAGCAAAATACATCCCTCATCTGGGATAGTGAGACAAAAGAGGGTGTCTTTGTCGATCCAGGCGGGGAAACAGACCGTTTGATGGAGACAGCCAAACAGTTTGGCGTTACGGTTAAAAAAATATGGTTGACCCATGGGCATCTCGACCATGCGGGGGCGGCCCATGAAATTCGCGAACGGACAGGCGCGCTTATTGAGGGTCCGCACAAGGATGATCAATGGCTGCTTGATGATATTGAAGCGCAGGGACAAAAATATGGCATATCTGGTCTGCGCAATGTTGTGCCGGATCGCTATCTGGAAGAAGGCGATCAGCTAACCCTTGGCGACATGGTCTTTGATGTCACCCATTGCCCGGGCCATACGCCGGGGCATGTGGTGATTTATCAAAAAGAGGGTCAGATGGCCTTTGTCGGGGATGTCCTGTTCAAGGGGTCGATTGGCCGGACTGATTTTCCGCGCGGAAATCACCAGCAATTGCTTGATGCGATTGTTCAAAACCTCTGGCCGCTGGGGCCTGATATGCGATTTGTGCCAGGCCATGGGCCGATGTCAACTTTTGGGGCCGAACGTCAGACCAATGCCTTTGTCGCGGATCATATTTTAAAGGCGGGTGCCTGATCCCATGTCCGATAAACCCTTTGGGGCGTACACGCCGAACTGGCGTGCAAAAACGGTTTTGCGGCTAAGCCAATACACGCCTTTAGGGCGTGGTTGGGCGCGCGCGCTTATGGCCAAATGGCTATGCCAGCTCCAGTCAGGCCCTGTCGATGTGCGCCTTTTTGACCAGAATGTGCGCCTTTATTTGGGCGAAAATGAGAATAGTTGCGAGATAAAAGCGCTCTTGAAACCGCACAGATATGCGAAGGAAGAATTTGCTTTTTGCCGTCAGTTCATGCCACAGACGGGCGGTGTTTTTGTCGATATCGGTGCCAATGCCGGCATTTTCTCGCTTTATCTCCTATCTCAAATGAACAGCGGAACGCTCTTAGCGGCTGAACCCCAAGCGCATCTTTTCCAGCGTTTACGCGACTCGCTGACCCGGTCCAATCGGGCAAAATCGACGCCTTTAACCCTAGACCTATTACCTGTCGCGATCGGGGACAGGGACGGGTTTATGGATTTGTCCCGCCCTACACAGCCAGGTCAGGCGAGCTTTCGCATTGACCCGCCCATAAACCCCCAAAACGTCGCGGTAAAACCCTTGCAGCAGGTTCTTAAGGCGGCTTGTGTGACACATATAGATGTTTTGAAGCTGGACATTGAAGGCTATGAAGACGCTGTGCTCGGACATTTTTTTGAGATGGCCCCAAAGGCGCTTTATCCCAAAGCAATTGTTATAGAGCATTGTCATCAGGACAAGTGGCGACAGGATTGTCTGGCACTTCTGCAAGCGCAGGGCTATGTCATAACCGGTCAGACGCGGACAAATACAATGTTGGTGTATCCTTGAAGGCCCCAAGGCTTCTCATCCACAGGCCCTGGAATAATACAAAATTATCAGGTGGATAGATGAGGGCGAGCCCAGAAAATATGACACATATGGCAGATATACCTCTGGCGGCAAAGCCCATAGACCGCGCCGCCCATTATAGATTGGATGCCGCTTGGCAACGCGCCGCGCTGACCTCGCCAGAGACGCTTTTCTTCCTAATGCGAGAGGGGGAACCGCTCATGAATGCCGCAGGTGGACTTGTCTGGCTGGGGCCACATGCTTTGAAACTTTCCCCCATTGAGGGGCCACTTTTTCTAGGTGTGGACAAAACCGGCACACCGATTTTTGCCCTAGATATGTCGGCGCGCTTTCAGCTTGAGGGGGCACCGATTGATGGTCTTGGGGAGTTTGTCGACGCCCGTCACGCCTTTGGGGCCTTGCGGGCCTTGGAGGCTAATCTTGCTTCAACCGCCCGGTCCCTGTTTGAATGGCATCGCCATCACGGTTTTTGTGCCAGATGCGGGGCAAAGTCAGTAAGCGTTGAAGCTGGATGGAAACGTCAATGTGAGGCCTGCCGGGGGGAACATTTCCCGCGCACCGATCCGGTGGCAATCATGCTTGCCGTAAAGGGCGATCGCTGCCTGCTCGGTCGTCAGGCGAGTTGGCCTAAGGGGTTCTATTCTTGTTTGGCAGGCTTTGTGGAGCCGGGCGAAACGGTTGAACAGGCCGCCGCGCGTGAGCTTGAGGAAGAAGCGGGCATTCAGGCCGATTGGCAAAGCGCCCGCTATCTGTTTGGTCAGCCTTGGCCGTTTCCATCATCTTTGATGGTCGGCGTTATTTTGCAGGCAGAAACAGAAGAAATTACAATTGACGCTAAAGAGATAGAAGAGGCCAAATGGTTCAGCCGTTCAGAGGTCCAATCTATATTGGAAGGTCAGCACCCGGTTATTTATGCGCCGCCTGAAATGGCGATAGCGCATCATATTATGAAAGTTTGGGCTTATGAGGACCCCGGATCAGAGGCCTGAAGCAAGTTTAAAGGGCTCTCATTAGCTTAAAATGCTTACTCTAGGGGGAATAGGGAGGCCTTGTTATCTGTGGCCATGGGAAAAACACCTAAGATTTTTAGCGCATGCGAGAAAAATCCAAGCTCTTCAAAGGCGAGTTGAACCGATTTTTCATCCGGATGGCCCTGAATTTCAGCATAAAACTGGGAGGATTTAAAAGAGCCGCCAAGCTGATAGCTTTCCAGTTTCGTCATATTTACACCATTGGTGGCAAACCCGCCCATAACTTTGTAAAGGGCCGCGGGAATATTGCGCACTTCAAAAATAAACGCGGTCATGATCTGCCCATCCTCGGGTCGACAATCGCCCGGCTCACGCGACATGATTAAAAACCGGGTTGTATTATGATCAGCATCTTCAATATGGCTTTTCAAAATCGTTAACCCATAAACCTCCGCCGCCAGAGAGGGCGCAATCGCCGCGACCTCTGTGCTGTCCATCTCAGCCACTTCGCGCGCTGCCCCGGCTGTATCGGCTGCGGTGACAGCCTCAATCTCATGCTCGCGCAGGAAATCACGACATTGGCCAAGCCCCATTATGTGCGAGCGGGCATATTTAATGCTGGAAAATGCGACCCCCGGCTTGGCCATTAAATGAAATCGGATCGGCAGATAATATTCCCCCACAATAGAAAGGGATGTGCGGGGCAAGATATAATGTATATCGGCGACGCGTCCGGCAATTGTATTATCGACGGGGATCATTGCCAGATCCGCTTTGCCACTTTCAACCGCTTGGAACGTGCCTTCAAATGTACGGCAGGCCAAGGGCTCATAGTCTGGATAGGCTTGATTACAGGCAATATGCGAATTTGCGCCGGGTTCACCTTGATAGGAGATATGTTTTGTCATGCGGTTTTGCAGTTTTCTGGCTATAAATTTGAAATAATCCTGACCTATGAATAAAATCCGGCGCTTGGCAATACAAGGGCCGGTTTTGATGCGTCGGTTCGCCGCGAAGGAATCTCAAGACTTTCATAAATCCAGCCCATATATTGCCAGACTTATGACCTGCTTGTATGAAGCGATCTAGACTATGCGACGCAAACCGCGAGGGATTTTTTATGGGTGATCTGAGTGTCAATAAATTTTTAGGCGCGGCGCTTGCAACATTTCTGTTGCTGATGGGGCTGAATGAACTGTCCGGCATTGTCTTTGGCGGCGGTGGCCATCATGGCGCGCATGATTATGCCAATATGAATGAATGGGCAGAGAGTAATTTCGACGGATATCGGATCGATATTGCTGAAACCAAAACGGGGGCCAGCGTAGAAGAAGAGCCTGTATTTGATCTGGGTCTTGCTCTGGCAAATGCGGATTGGCAGGCTGGCGAGACAGTTTTACAACGTCAATGTGCGGTTTGTCATAGCTGGAATGAGGGCGGTGCAAATG
>JARFRJ010000520.1 GCA_029287305.1 Hyphomonas sp.
GCTTATTTGCAGGCCTGATCAAGCTGCGTACATGTCGCAAACCAGCGCTTTAAAGTCAAAATATATGCTATCGGAGCTTTAAATAGCAATATCTGGCATGAGCTGGCCCGCTTCAGAGATAAACCCTTCTTCTTATGTGAAGGTTGAAAAAATCGGGGATTGAAAATTTAGCGCGCGTTTGTAGTGGATATTTCAAGCGCTTTCTCAACCATGGCCCAATCAACAAGTTTGAAATTCTGGGCCTGTTCTGAGGCGGGATTACCATCATCCTGAACGATAATTAAACCCTTTGGATAAGCTGGCAGAGCATGGGCGCTTATGTCCAGTCCGTCTGTATGGGTCACCGCGTCAATCATATTAATGGCATTGGCTTTGACTGTGAAAATTCCAATAGGCGTATTTGTCATGAGATCATACACAACAAACCGATCCGCTGCTTGTGCCGAAGCGACAAGATAGGCGCTCCCTTCACCGCGATCCCAGATGGCCAAGCCCTCAACATCGGCCACAAGTCCGTTGCCATCCGCAATCATGTCGAATGCTTCTGGCTCTGCTTCAGGATTTGCAAGGTCCAACACCCAAATACCGCGCTCTTCCTCGCCGATGAAGAGGCGCGCACTGGGTTCGTGGTAAACGCACCCTTCGAGTTGGCCTGGAAGTTGCAATGTGCGCTTTAATATGGGGCGTAGCTCTTCAGTGCCCTCATTGAGGGCGGCCCATATCTCCACAGTCCCATCCTTATAGGTCGGGCTGGCCATGAAAACACCGTCAATAAGGCCCGCGCAAACACCATAGGGTTCACTCGGTGCCACGGGCGTATCACCAAGATGGGTAACTATCGCCGTGTCTGCATCAATGGTGAACCAGGAGAGACCATTCACCTCATCATTACTGCCGACAGCGAGATTTTCGCGCAGATCGACATTATTGAGCCGACCAACGGGCAGGAATTGCAGTATATCCCCCTCCAAATTATAGACGTAAAGCCCGGTTTCCTTATTTGTCCCAAGGATCAGGGATTTGTTTGGTGCGGCACGATTAAACCATATGGCCGGGTCGTCTGCTCTATCTCCATTTTCTGGCATACCATCGGTTTCAGCGCTGGCCGGGATAGGCATGACCTCGAAAGGCAAAACGTCAGGGCTTGTACTGCATGCGGCGGCCATGAGTAAAATGGGCCCCAATAAAGCTATGCGGATCATAAAAGACTCCATAATTTTCTTTTCCAACAATATACAAAAAAGGCAATCTGTTCAGACACTTACCTGCCTTCGAAAGAAGCAGCAGACATCGCCCTAGAACGTGACCAGCACACCGAAAATGTAAGACGCTCCGAACTCATCATACTGAGACAAGCGGCCTTCATTGCCAAAATAGTAATATTCCGGTTCATCGGTGAGGTTTTTGCCCTCAATGTAGAATTGCAGATGGTCGTTCAATTTGTATTTGGCGGACGCTTCAACCAGCAAACGATCATCCGTTATGCGGTCAAGGTCAGCCTCAACAACTTCATCAAGATAATTGCCGCGATAATTGGCTGAGACACGCAAATCCCAAGGGCCTTTATCATAACCGATGGCTAAATTCCAGACAGTGTCAGACTGTTTCAGGAGTGGAATTTCACGACCATCTTGCAAAGTGCTCTCTGAATTGGACAGGGTTAAATTTGCAGAAACGAGGAAGCCATCCAGGGCATCATAAAGATCGCCGAGACCCTGCACATAGTTAAACTCGACGCCGAACACGTCACTTTCATCAATATTGATGAAGGTGTTATATTCCGCGATCTCATCATTTGTCGCGTCACCATCGCGCAAGTCTGCCGGGATAGCGCCGAGATATGTTCCAGAAGGCAGGTCTGCGGCCTCAAAACGTGCCGGAACAATCACGTTCTGAAGGTCCTTATAGAAGACACCGACAGACAGGACAGACAGTTCAGTTGGGTAATATTCAAGGCTGAAGTCCAAATTATGCGCCTTTATAGGGTCGAGATTTGGATTGCCGATGAGCGCTTCGTCACGGTCATCATTGATCTCTGCGAATGGGGCCATATCGCCAAAGGCGGGACGCACAACCGCCGCATAATAAGCCGCGCGGCCAATCATTTTGTCATGAACCTCATATTTGGCGTTCAGGCTCGGGAGCACATTGGTATAATCATTTGAAAAATTCGTATCGAGAGCGCTCGCGGCGTCTTCCGTCACGGACTTGCCAGCCAAATCTGTATTGGTCCGCTCAACACGTGCACCGGCAACGAGCGTCAACTTGCCAAAGTCAAATGTCCCCATAGCGTAACCGGCAATTACCTGCTCTTCAATCGTGTAATCGGCAATATTAGAGTCAAAGAATGAATCGCCTTCTTCGAAATCGGCATCCGTCGGATCATTATATTCACGTAAAGCAAGGGTCAGGACGGGGTCCGGCCAGCTAGGTTGCGGATTGGCAAGGCGCCAATTATCAATTGAGGTGTTATTCGCATAATCTGACAGGTTTAAATCCGGTGAAAAGAATAAGAAATCTTCATCGCGGATTTTTTCACGGTCGCGCAGTTTAACCCCTGCCTTCCAGATAACAGGAATTGTATTAAGCAAGCTGTCCCTGGTCACATCAAAGCGGGCACCATATTCTGTATCTTCATTGACAGAGAATTCGCGCTCAATATCGTCTAGGGCATAATTGGCCGGATCATACATCGCATTAATAACTGTCTGTGTTCCCGTCAGGCGAGGCTGTTGCGGGTTTGAAAGATCAAAGGTGACACTGCCTGGAAAACTATCCTGAATATCCTCAAACCGGAAAGTGACATCATGATTGTCGTCATCCTGTTCATCGGCAAAGGCATAAGAGGCTTCATATTCAAAGTTCCAATCGCCCCTGTTCGTTTCTCCGCCCATGGCAAAGGTTTGTATATTACGTGTCTCTTTTCGCACACGTACTTCAGCATCGACCTCATTCAAGAACAGGGTCGTACTGCCATCGGCAGCGATGGTGCCATCATCTTCAACATCATCCAGATCGCGGAACTCAAACTTGTTGCGAACCTCATCATCCTGGTAATTATTATAGAGCGTGCGCAGATATAGGTCTGTGCTCTCATTTACCCGCCAGTCAAAATTGGCAACAAGGCCAAGACGCGCACGGGTCAAATCATACCAACGATTTTCAAGGTCATCATTGAGGTAGCCAATACCATTCTCAAGACCGAACTCACCCGCCTCATTATTATGAGCCTCAATTTGAAGCTCCTGATAATTGATCGACAGGGCCACACCAAATGTTTCGTTGAACGCTTGAGAATAGGTCAGGGTTGCCTTGGGGGACAATTCTTCTGTAATCTCATTCCAGCGCCCCTCCACTTTGGCGCGGATATAGCGTCCGTCACGGTCAAAAGCGGAAATCGTTTTAAAATTGATGAAACCGCCTAAACTGTCGCCATCGAGATCCGGTGTGAGAGATTTTTGAACTTCGATACCGTCAAGCAAATCAGAGGGTACACCGTCGAGCAAAACCCCTCGGCGATCTTCAGGTGAGGGGGTCCGCACCCCATTGATCGAGGTGCCAATCAAATCCGTATTTATGCCGCGAATGGAGACATAGCGCCCTTCGCCTTGATCCGTTTCGATGGACAGACCAGACACACGGGCAAGTGAATCCGCCACAGTCGTATCGGGGAAATTACCAAGCCCGTCTGAATCAATGACAGAAATAATGCTATTAGCGGCGCGCTGCTGGTTAATCGCCCCGGCTTGGGCTGCCAAAGACCCGACAACAAGCACATTGTCGAGATAGCGAATATCATCCCCAAGGGTGAAATTAAGTATTGCGCCCGAAGCGCTGACACTAATCTCTGAACTCATCTGTGGCGCGCCAACATAATCCACGCTCACAGTATAGTCACCAGCTGGAACATTACGAATGCGGTATTCACCAAAGCGGTTGGTTGTTGCGCTACGATTTAGGCCATCAATCTCGACCAAAGCCCCTTCAAGCGGCGCTTTGCCTGTTGAATCTGTAACAACACCCTCAATAAAATCAGCATAGGCAGTGCCCGCAAACCCTGCCCCGATAAAGGTAGCAAGTGCCAGTCTTGAAACATGTTTAGACATTATATCACTCCAAATATGATGGCCGCGATATACGTGTGTTTAAAAACACATTAGTGAAAGTTTTTTGATATTGCTGTGATCGTTAATTGTCTGTTTTGTGACGCTGTTCGATGTTTAGAAATTGGGGGTCAAAGCCCCCCTCGACACCAGACAGATTTATCAGGATGCAATATCCCCAATAACGCGCTGTGTTTTATGAGTTAAAGCGTTGAGGTACCCCCAAAAGAACCGTAAATCCTTTAAAGGGGCGTGAGATGAGTGATTATATTCGCGCGAATTGGTGATGAATGAGCGCTGCTTGGAGGGTATGGGC
>JARFRJ010000033.1 GCA_029287305.1 Hyphomonas sp.
ACTATCTGGCAAACGGCCCCTATATTGATCAGCCTGTTCGCACTGGTCTGCCTGATCTTGTATCTTATTGTCTTTCGGTTTCTTTCTCATTTAACTAGGCTGCCAGCTCGGATAGTCTGGGCGCTGGCCGGCCTGCATGCCAGCAAAATTCTACTTGTCGCGGGCGCACAGATTGCCCAATGGGTCAGTGCGCTTCCGGCTGAAAGCTTACAGACTTGGGGACTGTTCCTGACATTGCAAATCCTGCTCAAGCGCATACCGGGTTTGCCCAATGCCGATTTGATCTTTTTGACCATAGGCTTGTCTATTGCCGGGTTCGCCTATAGTGCGCCGGAGACCGTTTCAGCCATGTTGCTTGCCTCGGTTGCCTCAATACAAATTGTCTATTTCCTCGTCTTTTTGATCACAATTCGATTAGGGGCGCATCGACATATAGATGCAAGAGGCACAGACAGATTGGAAAAAGAAACATAAACTGCCTCAGAAGATAAAACTTTCCAGCATAGCTTAAAGGGCAGATGAGAATCTGTATAAACCCTTCTCTGTGAGCGGCCTCTTCCCATATAGAGGCACCAAGCGGCCAAAACGGAATGCCCGTTTCTGGACCCTTTTGAACAAGGACGACACGTATGAGCGAGACACGCCATTCAGAGATTATGATTATCGGGTCTGGCCCGGCTGGCTGGACAGCGGCCGTCTATGCCGCCCGGGCTTTACGCAAAACCCTCGTGATTACGGGCGTTCAGCCCGGTGGCCAACTGACCATCACCACAGATGTTGAAAATTATCCCGGCTTTGCCGAGATACAGGGCCCGGAATTGATGGACAAAATGCGCCATCATGCTGAAGTGATGGGGGCAGAAGTGGCCGAGGATCATATCGCCTCGGTTGACCTAGAAAGCCGCCCTTTCACCGCGACAGGAGAGAGCGGCATTGTCTATACCGCCGACGCGATAATCATCTCAACCGGCGCGCAGGCAAAATGGCTCGGCCTGCCCTCAGAGGATAAATATAAAGGCTTTGGCGTCTCAGCCTGTGCGACTTGCGACGGCTTTTTCTATAAGAATAAAGAGATAATTGTGGTTGGCGGCGGCAATACAGCCGTTGAAGAGGCGCTTTTCCTGACCAATTTTGCCTCTAAAGTGACGCTCGTTCATAGACGGGACAGTTTACGCGCCGAAAAGATCCTTCAGGATCGACTGTTCAAACATCCAAAGGTCGAGATCAAATGGGATACGGCTCTGGAAGAGGTTCTGGGCACCGATAGCCCGCCCGGTGTGACTGGCGCGCGCCTCAAATCCACGAAAACAGATCAGGTCGAAGAGGTCGCCATAGACGGCATTTTTATCGCCATTGGCCATGCCCCCTCTACGGAACTGTTTACAGACAAGCTGGAGATGAAGGGCGGCGGCTATATTGTCACCGCGCCAGACTCCACAGCGACCAATTTGCCCGGTGTTTTTGCTGCCGGAGATGTCACGGATGATAAATACCGGCAGGCTGTCACAGCCGCAGGGATGGGGTGTATGGCCGCTTTGGAGGCCGAGCATTGGCTCGACGCACAATCAGCAAGCTAATTCGGACATGCTCTAGGAGCCAAGCGTCGATGACAGGGCTTTGCAAATACCAGCCCTGAACCTCTTACAGCATCATAATGGCATAATCCTGACCGCTATCATAATCCTGTCTCTTATACACATCTGACGCTGCCGACGATCCAACTCTAGTGGTGTTGTCGGGGGGGGGGGGGTGGTGTTGTGGGGGGGGGGGGGGGGGGGGGGGGGGGGGGGGGGGGGGGGGGGGGGGGGGGGGGGGGGGGGGGGGGGGGGGGGGGGG
>JARFRJ010000047.1 GCA_029287305.1 Hyphomonas sp.
CCCCAGATAAGTCCATTTCCGGCGTCAGCGGGCTTAACCTGGCCGTGATTGTGGGAGGATCAGCGGGATGATCAGGGGCGCGCCCAGCGGGGCGAGCAGCGCAACGGGCAGGTAAACCCTCTACCGATCCGGTTTAGCCTCGCGGTGAATATCAACAGATAGAATAAGGCCAAAAGCAGCCATAACGGTGAGCATGGCCGTTCCGCCATAGGAAATTAAGGGCAAGGGAATGCCAACCACAGGCAATAATCCGGCCACCATGCCGATATTGAACATAACATAAAAGGCAATCGTCGCGACCGCACCAATCGCGGCAAACCGGCCAAACAGCGAATAACTGCGCATGCCGATAATCACGCCCCAGACAATGACGCAGGCCCATAGGGTTAATAGGGAAAAAGAGCCCAGAAAGCCAAACTCTTCAGCGATTACGGTGAAAATAAAATCTGTATGCTGCTCGGGAATAAAATCCAACTGGCTTTGCGTGCCTTGTGTGAAACCCTTGCCGTTCCAGCCGCCAGAGCCAATCGCAATTTTTGCCTGTTCAGACTGATAGCCTGCACCAAGGGGGTCCGCCTTGGGGTTCCATAGGGTTTCTATGCGGGCGATTTGATAGGGTTTTAGCAAATATAAATAGACAATGGGGATGGACACCAGCCCGCTTATGAGGCTGGCAAAGATTAACCGCCAATACAGGCCAGCAAAATATACCATCACCAAACCGACCGCCACGAGGGTTAAAGCTGTGCCCAGATCGGGCTGGCGCATAACCAGAAAAGCCGGCGCAGCGATCAGGGCCAGGACAGGAAGGTGGAGAAGGAAACCGCCCGAATTTTCAGCCAGAATGATATGATAATATCGTGCCAGAGCGAGTACGAGCGCGATTTTCATCAATTCGGAGGGTTGAATGCGAATGGGTCCGACTTTAAGCCATCTCTCAGCGCCGCCGCCGCTCACCCCGATAAACTCTACAGCGATCAGAAGTAATAAAGTTGCCGCATAGGCCGGAAAGGCAAGGTGTAGCCAAAAGCGCAAGGGCGTTATCGCCAAGCCCATCATCAAGACAAAAAAAATGCAAAAGCGAATAAAATGGCGTACGGCCATGCCGCTGGAATCGGGATTGTTAATCGTTGAAGAATACAACATGGCGGCCCCCATAATAGCCAGTCCGATAATCATCGCGACAAGGCCCCAGGGCATGCGTGCAAATTTGTCCAGATTGGTCTGGAAGCCGAGTTGTGAATAGCGGCGCGGGGCGCGTCTGAGGTCTTCGGTCCAGCTCATCACAGCATTTCCCTATTTGACTCTGGCGCATGTTTGGCCCGGTAGTGAGCTTTTGCGCCGCTTTGCCGGCGCAGGGCCTCGGCAAGAATGTCCCGGGCAACAGGCGCTGCGGCGGCACTTCCAGAGCCGCCATGCTCAATTACGACGCTGATCGCATATTTGGGCGCATCGGCAGGAGCATAGCCAACAAAAAGGGCATGGTCGCGTAATTTACGCTCAATATCATCCCCATTTCTCACACCCCTCAACCGCTCCTCGGTGGAGATACGGCGCACTTGTGCGGTTCCGGTTTTTCCGGCCATGCGAGGACCGCCAAGACCAAGATCGCCAGACCGCTGCGCTGTGCCGCCCGGCTCAGAGGTGACGCCATACATGGCCGCTTTCATCATTTGCATCATCTCAGCGTCCAGCTCAACAGCTTGCGGGGCGGGTTTGGGCTCTGTCGGCGGGCCGGTCCCGATCAGGCGCGGTGTGATAAGTTGGCCTTCCAGAGCAATCCGGGCGGACATCACGGCCAATTGCAGGATAGATGCATTAAGTTGGCCCTGGCCAATCCCGACATTCAGGGTTTCTCCGCCCATCCAAGGCACACCAACCACACGCCGCTTCCAGGCATCATTCGGAACAAGACCGGACCGCCCGCCCCATAAGCCAATATCCCAGCGATGACCAAAGCCAAATTCACGAAAGGTTTGAGAGAGATTTTCAATACCAATGCGATTGGCCATTTCATAAAAATACGTATCGCAACTGGTTTTAATCGCCTGATGCATAGTGACAGAGCCGTGCCCCCCCTTTTTCCAGCAATACCAGGTGCGATCACCAAATTTATGCAGGCCATTGCAATAAATACGTTCTTGGGGATTTGTAACGCCATGTTGCAGCGCCGCCATTGCGGTCACCATTTTAATGGTTGAGCCTGGCGGATATAGCCCATCATAGGCTTTGTGAAATAGGGGCGATCGATCATTCTGTCGCAAAGCACTGTAATCAGCCGAACTGATCCCGTTGACGAAATCATTTGGATCATAGGCAGGAGTTGATGCCAGAGCAAGAATATCGCCGCTGGCAAGATCAATGACCGTTGCCGCCCCAGACTCTTTCCCAAAGCGGCGCATGGCAAAGGCCTGTAATTCCGCATCAATGGTAATCGACAAATCATTGCCAGGGGTGGGTGCCAGATCCGCGCTCGGCAGAGCCTGGATCACCCGGCCCGCCGCATTGGTGACGACCCGCCGATAGCCGACCTCGCCCCTTAGCCAGCTTTCAGAAATGCGCTCTATACCCTCCCGGCCTGTGCGCATATCGGGATGTTTAAACAAAAGCTGTAATTTTCGCGCTTCATTCGGGCCAAGCCCTTCGCTCAGCCGTGTCAAATCATCCTGACTGGCGCGTGCGACATAACCCAGAACATGGGCAAAATCCTGCCCTCTTGGATAGGAGCGTGTGGCGGCCATCTCAACCTGAATGCCAGGCAGATTGGTCGCATAAACAGTCATGCGCGTAAAATCTTCATAGGTCAGCTCATCTGCAACAACAACAGGAACAAAAGCTGGTTTGCGCAAGGCCTCATCAATAACACGGGCCTGACGCGCTGGAGAAAGATCAATTAAGGCCGCTACTTTTTGCAGTGTGGCTTTGATATCACCGGCCATTTCCCGGATAAGTGTGATACGCCCGGCCTGTCTGTGCGCCGCCAGAGAGACCCCGAAGCGATCATAAATCTGCCCACGCAGTGGAGGGGCAAGCTCAAGCCGGACGCGGTTTTCTGCCGCTAAATCAGCATATTTGCGAGATTCCATGACCTGAAGCTGGAACAGACGGCCCAGCAGGCCGGTCCATATGGCGCCGCCAGCTATCGCAGCCGCCACAGTACGCCTGGAAAACTCAACGGTAAGATCTCTTTCCTTGCTCTTTGGCATCAGGATGTCCCCGCCCTGATACCTGGAAGCCCGCCAAGGCGAAATAGTCCCATAATGACAAAAAATATTATAAAAGTAGATATAGCTTGTTGGGTAAGAAACTGAATAGATACGGCATGCAGGCTTGCGGCGCTGGCCAGTATCCATAAAAGGAAAAAGCCGGAGGTCATGGCGATGCCAGTGACCATAATGGTCATCAGGATTTCGGTTTCAACTGCAAAGGCCTGACTTAAAATTGCAGCCACGGCATATGTTACCAGATTGACAATCGCAAAGACACCGATTGGGGCGTCAAAAAAGAGGTCTTGTGCAATTCCCAAGAGGATCAAAACAAGCATAATGCGAACAGATAAACCCGCAGACGCCCAGCCCACTGCCCCCCAAAGGGCGGCATGCGGCCAAGCAATTTCAATCCCGAATATCACATTTGGCGTCAAGCCCAAATAACCCACGAGAATAATCAAGGCGCAGCCGACAAAAAACCGCATGAGCGGAGAGGCGCGCGTCCAAAGCGTGTTACGGGGGAGATAGCGGGCGGTTTTTTTCATATCCTTTTGGCCTCGTTATCTTAAAGTGTCGTCTGCGCGGGCCGTGCTTGGCAGGTCAGACACGCGATCCGCCTCACCCCCCGGCTCTGGAATGCGCATTGGCGGCAATAAACGCAGATATTCATCGCGGGATCGCTGCATTGCCAAGGCAACGCGCCAATCCTGACCCTGTTTTTTAGCTATACCGACAATAATGCCTCTGGGAAAAACCCCGCCCTCCCCGGTCGTCAATACACGCTCATTCTCGATGAAGTCTTCCATTTCTGGGCGATCATTTAGCGCGCCTGGGGCCTGATTGGTGCCATAAAGGACAGCCCTAAGGCCGCTTATCTCGCCCATTACCGGGACGCGGCTGCTAAAATCGGTCACGAGCAAAATCCGCGAAGAGCGCTCGCCCACCTGAATAACGCGGCCAACCAAGCCATTTTCATTCACCGCGACATAATCAGTTTCAACGCCTTGCGCGCGCCCGGCATTGGCCAGCAGGCTCCGCGTAAACGGGCCCTTATTCTCGGTTATGACCCTTGCTGTGACCGCATTACTCGGCGGTTCTCCTTGTAAATTTAATATACGCTGATAGGCGCGGACACGCTCTTCCAGAGCGATCGCCCGCGCCTGCCAGACTTTCAGCTCTCTGATTTCTTCTTGCAGCGCAGCCACACGCCGCTCGCGATAGGTTTTGCCGGTAATATAGGCCATCCATTGAGAGGTTTGGTCAGCGGAAAAAATATCACTGATCGTCGTGCGGACGGGCAAAAAGGCTTGCCGCACGCTGGGCGCCGTCTGAATAACAATAATACCAAAGCCAAAAGCCAAAAACAGGCCGAAAGCCAATAGACGCATAGGCCGTGTTTTGGTTCTGATAAATGGTTGACGAACCATGCTGAGATAACCTCCTGGCCCAGATCAAGAAAGGTTTCGGTTGCATATACGCTCTGATTTGAAGAGAAATTTAAACTTCAGGAGACAGAACGGTACGCATTTTATTATAGTTCTCAAGCACATGGCCGCAGCCATTGACGACGCATCTTAAAGGGTCGTCAGCAATCGTAACGGGCAATTTGGCCTGTTCTCTGAGAACCGTATCAAGATTGCGCAAGAG
>JARFRJ010000088.1 GCA_029287305.1 Hyphomonas sp.
CCACCGCCCCCCCCCCCACCCCCACCCACACTAGAGTTGGATCGTCGGCAGCGTCAGATGTGTATAAGAGACAGCTTCAAGGCGGAAACTGTTTTCAAAATCATAGCCGACACCAAGCCAACCGCCCCAAAGGCCGGATGTGTTTGAATTGCCTGCAAGTGTCAATGGTACACTTGTCTCAGCATCATGATCAATCAGTCCGGTAAATGTATACCCGACATCTACGCGCTGATACCAGCCTTCATCTGCAGACGCGACAGAGCCGACAGACGCAAGCGCCCCCATGGCTGTCGCACATAAAAGAATTTTTTTCATACCTATGTCCTGTTGTGCACCGTACCAACACAAGAGGTTGACCGGTATTGGATAAATAATGGACACGCCCCGTGCGCATCACGAGAAGCTTTTACGATGTTTTGTTTTATTTGGCGAGGGGATTTTCTCAAAAGAACCAAAGTTTTTGTACATAGATTCAAATTTGTAGAATTTTTTAAATAAGTGTTTTTTCTATGCAACAGGCAAAGCCAATTGAACAATAATACTTTTTTGCACAAATCCAATCCCGTTTGATATTAACTATATTTTGCGTGAATAATGCCCCTTTAGCGTGACATCCATCCCAGCGCTCAGCATGTAAAAATGGTATAAAAAGTGTGCAATATGGAATGAATACGGGATGTTTTGGATCATTTAGGGGCGCGCGCCCATCTCTGCCAATCCTCACCAATATCTATATCAGGCAGGGTCTCCAAAAAAAGAACCCTCGCCTGCCCCCCCAGATTGCGTTTTACATCTGTCAGCGTATCGGCGCTTGACCAGCGCACGGGATGAAAAGGCGAGCGCGAACGACCGGTCTTACGCATAGCAAACAACCAGAAGCCGCCATCCAAGGAAGGCCCGATGACCGCGTCATGCGTGCGTAACCCATTAAGGGCCATAGCAAGGCTGCGACGCTTTAAATCCGGTGTGTCCGTCCCGATAAAAATAATTGGGCCCTTTGGCGTTTCGGCAAGGCCTTTGTTCAACCGATCTGTCAAATCTCCCTGTCCTTGAGAAAAACGGGGCATATGGGGTGGCCAGATAGATAAAGCGCGAGGGTTCAGATACGTGTCAGGGCTGATA
>JARFRJ010000213.1 GCA_029287305.1 Hyphomonas sp.
GGGCAAGCTTTCTGATTGCACCAGAAGCGGTTTTTCAGAGTATGACAGGGCTCGCCCTGCCGATAGGCGCAGAAGGCGTCCTATATGTTTTGGCTGCGGCTGTCCTCGCCTTCGCGCTTGGGTGTTATTGGATATTTCTGGATTATCATACCCATCGCGTGATTGTTCGACTGGCTGTCTATGGCAAAGCGCTTGCCTTTTTGCTGGCACTTTGGGCCTATGGGCAAGGTGGGTTCACTCTGCTGGGACTAGCAGGGGCAAGCATTGATCTTATCTATGCCGCGCTCTTTGCGGTTAGCTTGAAGCTGACCGCTAAAAGCCAAGGCTGAGGCTGAGCTTTCATAGTCGAGAGACAGGCGAAGCTAATTTAGAGCCGTTCCAAGCCAAAATGAATCAGGTGACAAGCGCGGGTAATAGCGCGGCGTGGCAGCCTTTGCTTCTATGCCCCTATTCGACCATATCCATAAGTTCGATCACAGGCACAGCCGCCAGACACGCGCCGAGCTTAGGCTGGGCGTCGAGAAAATACTTTGTTTTCCCATGCGCCTCCAAATCCTCCTGTGAGGCATATTCTTCCATCACAGTATAGGTCGTTGTACTTTTTCGGGACTTGTAAAGCTGATAGGTCAGACAGCCTTTTTCATGGGCTTTAACCTGCGTCATCAATTCCTTGAAGACATGCTCAAAATCCATTTGTTTACCCTCTTGCACCTCTAATGTGACCACAACACCGATCATCTACATCTCCTATTTATATGTATCTCTAAAGCCAGTTTTATATATCTCTAAAACCAGCATAGCCTGATATAGAGGGTTTATGAAAGCCTTATATGATGGCTTGGCGGCGTTTATCTTATCTATATTGAGGCGCTTAGAGTTGAGCTTGTAAAGCGCGCGCACTTCAATATGCCCTAAAGCCGGAAGACGCCTTCGATAACGCTCACCGCGGCGCCTTTAAGCTGAACACGCGGCGCACTGAATCTCGTTTCAATCCACGCCCCGCGCGTCGGATAAGCTTGATAGCACTGTAAAATGGTTTGACCAGAGCGCGCCGCAATGAGCGGTGCGAGCATGCAATGCCAGGCACCTGTGGCTGGATCTTCATCAATACCGGAACCCGGCGCGAAAAACCGACTTGTAACATCTGCACCCGCTTGACCGCCCATCGCCAGACAGCCAACATTGCCAATCTCCCAACCGGGTGTGTCAGGGCCAATTTGCGCAAGCAGGGAAAAATCTGGCTTAAGCTTGGTAATGCTTTCAGGGTCGGCAAAAATACAGGCCATGAAATTGCCTTGCCAAACCTCCATTGGCTCTGCCCCAAGCGCGTTTACAATCTCGTCTGTGACCGGGATAGGTTTGACCGGTGAAGCGGGAAAATCCATCTGCAAACCGCTATCGGTTTTTTCGACATATAAATGCCCGGATTGCCGGGTCGAAAAGCATATTTTCGGGCCCGTATAATTCAAATGCTGATAAATAACATGCGCGGCGGCAAGCGTGGCGTGACCACATAAGGGCACTTCAACTGTCGGTGTGAACCAGCGCAGAGCCCAGCAGCCCTCTGCTTCGGGGACGATAAAGGCGGTTTCGGCCACATTATTTTCTGCGGCAATGGCTTGAAGGGTCGCATCTTCAAGAAAAATATCCATTGGCATGACGCAGGCCTGATTGCCCATAAAGGCGCGGCTGGCAAAGGCATCAATCTGAAAAAACGGGAAGGTTTGGGACATGGGTTTGCGCTTACATATTTAAAAAAGAAAGGGGGGTGTGAATTTGTATATAATCGCAGGATGACCCATCTGTGAAACCATGATTTCTATGCCATGATTAAGCTCTCATAAAGAGCGAACGGAGAAGAGTTTTGTATTTGAATAGAGTGAACAGGCCTTCAACCTGTTTACGTTTCCCGCCCAGTCTGGCAAAAATCCATATTCATTATCTGTCTTTATGCTTATTAAATTCAGCCAAAGTGCAAGCGCCCTCTACACAATCGCGCCAATAAAGGGTTACACTGCCAGAATATAGACAAGGCCTGCAAGAATACAGGCTGGGAGGAGACCGATGGATCACAAATCACATAGCGTCGCTGTGAACAGTAAAACTGCTGTCTCTTATACACATCTCCGAGCCCACGAGACAAACA
>JARFRJ010000227.1 GCA_029287305.1 Hyphomonas sp.
TTTATCTCAACCCTTAATCCCGGCGATGAGGTGATTATCCCTGCGCCTTATTGGGTCAGTTATCCGGATATGGCTCGCTTGGCAGGCGGGACGCCTGTCTTTGTCGCCTGCGGCCCGGATGCCAATTACAAATTGACGCCAAAAAAGCTGGAAGCGGCTATTACAGACAAGACAAAATGGTTGGTTTTGAACTCTCCGTCGAATCCCACTGGGGCGGCCTATACGCGCTCACAATTGCGGGCTTTGGCCGATGTGTTGATAAAATATCCGCATGTCTTTATCCTGACTGATGATATGTATGAGCATCTGGTTTATGATGACTTTAAATTTTCAACCATTGCTGAAATAGCGCCAGAACTTTATGATCGCACTTTGACGATGAATGGGGTCTCCAAAGCCTATGCCATGACGGGCTGGCGTATCGGCTATGCGGCGGGTCCGGAAAACCTCATCAAGACCATGCGCAAAGTGATGAGCCAATCAACCTCGAACCCGTGCTCCATTTCGCAATGGGCGTCAGTGGCGGCTCTGAACGGTCCACATGATTTTTTGGCGGAGCGAAATGCGGCGTTTAAGCAAAGACGGGACTTTGTCGTCGCTGAATTAAACAAGGCAGAGGGCTTGTCCTGCGCGACCCCTGAGGGCGCGTTTTATGTCTATCCGGACTGTTCCGGTGTTATTGACAAACGCTCGCCCGGTGGCAAGCATATTCAGAATGATCAGGATTTCTGCGCAGCCCTTTTGGAAGAGGCTAAGGTGGCCGCCGTATTTGGCGCTGCTTTTGGACTGTCGCCCGCGTTTCGGGTTTCCTATGCGACATCAATGGAAGCTTTAGAGCAGGCTTGCCGTGCGATACAGACATTTTGTGGGGCCTTAAAAGGCTAACCGGCTGGGCTTGCCCAGCTTTATGTCCTATCTATCCCTTCAGATGTCATTGAAGACAGCCTAGTTTATGCTAGAGGTGATATGATCACTGAGACCAAATGTATAGAGGATAAAGATGGACTTTGTTTCTGCCCGCCGCACAATGGTTGATTGTCAGGTTCGACCCAATGATGTGACTGATTTCAGACTTGTTTCAGCATTTTTGAGCATCCCGCGCGAAGAGTTTGTTCCAGCTTCAAAGCGGGGGCTGGCTTATAGTGAGCAGGAAATTCTGACTTCTGAGGGCCGCGCCTTATGGGCCCCACGTGATTTTTCGAAACTTTTAAAAGCGCTGTCACCGCATGAATCCGATATTGCGCTCATCATCGGGGCCGGTGCAGGATATGAAGCGGCTGTTTTCGGCCTCATTATTGAGACAGTGATCGGGCTTGAAGATCAAGAAGAGTACGTCGAAGCGACAACGGAGAGATTATCTGGTTTGAATATTGACCGCGCCATCATTGTTGAAGGCGCTCTGGACAAGGGTCTTGCTGATCAGGCACCTTTTGATATCATCTATATTAATGGCATGGTTGAAGAAGTTCCGCAGGCTTGGTTTGAACAATTGGCTGAAGGCGGGCGCCTCGGTGTCGTTGTTCAAACTGAACCCGGCCTCGGACAAGCGCGTGTTTACATCCGCTCGGGCGGGCATGTCTCCTATCGCGCTATATTTGAAGCCTGCCCCCCTGTCTTACCGGGATTTGAACGAAAGAAGACATTTTCATTTTAAGATTATATATAAGTGGATGACCTTACACGATTGTCTGTGATATCTTAGAGCGTGTCCGAGTTAAAATGGGTCAATATTATGGAATGGCTTTGACGCTGTCAGCGCGAAAAAGACATCCAAGCGATAATGTAATTATATGAATTTAATGTACTATAAAACCGTTTCAGCTTGTTCTTTTCCGCCTCTGTTGCGTCGCTGTCCCCTTGTGGTGCTTGCACCATGGCGTGAACAGCTCCTAACAGAGACAAAAAATTACAGCGCTCAACTGGTTTATTTTAGCTCGGAAACGCTCTAAAATTCCGATTGGGTTAAATCGTTCAGGATTTGGATGCAGATGCGCTACTTTTTATTTTCAAGCTTTATCGCCTTATTCCTTTGCACCGCCCCGGCTTTTGGGGACAGTTTGCAGGAGGCGCTTCGCCTGTCCCAATCGACCAATCCGCAAATGAAATCGCAACGTATCGGTGTGAAAATATCAGAAGAAGAGCTGGTTGCCGCAAAAGGCACTCGTCGGCCAATAGTGACGGTTACCAGCCAATATGGACCGGAAAAAATATCTACCAATCGGGTTTTTGTGCTGGATGAGGGGGGGCGTCAGATCGGGTCCGTTTCGCTTCAGGCGACCCAACCGCTCTATACAGG
>JARFRJ010000370.1 GCA_029287305.1 Hyphomonas sp.
GGTCGGAGCCCGGCATTATGCTGACAGGGCCGACCTATGTAACCCAGAAAGTGCTTAAGAAAGCAGGCATGGACGTTGGCGATATTGATCTTTACGAGCTGAATGAAGCTTTTGCATCTGTGCCCATGTTGATGATGCAACTTCTCGACATTCCACATGAGAAAATGAATGTGAATGGCGGTGCCATTGCTATGGGACATCCGCTTGGGGCAACCGGGGCCATGTTGCTCGGCACGATGGTGGATGAGCTGGAGCGCTCTGGCAAAGAGACCGCTTTGGTAACTCTCTGCGTTGGCGCAGGCATGGGCACAGCGACCATTATTGAGCGCATATAACACGTTCGGAACACAAGAGTTTTACATATTATTTCAAGATATAGAGTAGCTTGAAAGGGCATATTCATGGATTTAAAAACATTTTCATTTGAGGTTGATGGCGATGGGGTCGCCCATGCCGTCTTTGATGTTCCAGGACGGAGCATGAATACAATTACCGCTGATGCGGTGCGTGATCTCATTCAGCTTACGGGCGAAATTTCTGATAATGACGCCATTGTCGGCGCGGTTATTTCCTCTGGCAAACCATCCGGCTTTTGCGCCGGGGCGGATCTTGGGGAAATGGGCCAAGGGGCAGGCAGTTCGGGTAAATCTGATCTGTCCGAAGCCGAGCGCAAAAAAGCGCAATTTGAACGCGGTTTCTCGCTCAATAAAGTACTGCGGGATCTGGAGACATGCGGCAAACCTGTTGCTTGCGCCCTGGAAGGCCTTGCCTTGGGCGGAGGATTTGAGATTGCGCTTGCCTGTCATTATCGGGCCGCGTCCAAAGATAATCCAAAACTGCAATTTGGACTGCCTGAGGCGAAAGTTGGTCTCTTGCCGGGCGCTGGGGGAACGCAGCGTTTGCCACGTCTGATCGGGGTCCAGCCTGCTCTGGAATATATCCTGCAAGGCAAATCCATGAAGGCAGACAAGGCGCTGGCCCTCGGGGTGATTGATGCTCTTGTGCCGGGCGGGGAAACGGTCGCCAAGGCTAGGGAATGGGTTTTGGCCAATCCAAAAGCCAAAGCGGCTTGGGATAAGGATGGTTTCAAAGTGCCAGGCGGTGTTGTGCATCGCTCACCGGGCGCGGGTCAAGTGGCCACGATGGCCAATGCCATGCTGATGTCGAAGACCTATGGCAATTATCCAGCGCAGAAAAACATTCTGTCTTGCATTTATGAAGGCATTCAATTGCCTATAGATGCCGCCTTGCGTGTGGAAACACGCTATTTTATCAATACTCAGCAAAGCCCGGAATCCAAAGCGATGATCCGCTCTTTGTTCCTGTCTATGCAGGCGCTTGGCAAGGGCGCAAGCCGTCCGCAAGGTGTACCGAAATATGAGCTTAATAAGGTCGCGGTCATCGGCGCGGGTCTGATGGGCGCTGGGATTGCCTATGTGCAGGCCAAAGCCGGGATTGAAACGGTTCTTGTCGATGTGTCAGTCGAGGGGGCTGAAAAGGGCAAGGACTATTCACGCCGCCTTGTTGAGAAAGACATTAAGCGCGGTCGGCTGACACAGGAAAAGGGCGACGCGCTGCTTGCTCGCATCCATCCCACCGATAGTTATGATGATTTTAAAGGTGCCGATCTCGTCGTTGAGGCTGTTTTCGAAAACCCTGAACTTAAGGCCAAAATCACAAAAATGGCTGAGGCGCAAATCTCTGAGAGCGCCGTCATGGGCTCGAACACGTCGACTTTACCTATTACTGGCCTTGCTGAAGCGTCTGCCCGGCCTGCCAATTTTATTGGCATCCATTTCTTCTCACCGGTTGAGCGTATGGGATTGGTTGAGATTATTATGGGCGAGCAAACCTCTCAAGAGACCCTTGCCAAATCTATCGATTATGTTCTGGCGATCCGTAAAACCCCGATTGTTGTAAATGATAGCCGCGGTTTTTACACTTCACGCTGCTTTGGTACCTATACTCAGGAAGGTATGCAAATGCTGGCAGAAGGCATTAAGCCAGCGATTATTGAAAATGTCGGTCGCCAGTCCGGCATGCCGATGGGGCCTTTAGAGGTCAGCGATTCGGTTGGTTTGGACACAGCGCTGAAAGTTGGTAGGCAAATGGCCGCGGCCATGGATATCGATTATGATTCCAATGAGCTTGGTCAAATGGTCGCTTGGATTGTTGAAGACAAGGGCCGCACAGGCCGCAAGGCGGGCAAAGGTTTTTATGATTATGGCCCCAATGGCAAGCCAACCCAGATTTGGCCAGATATAAACAGCCAGATTGATGTGAAAGTGGATGAGTGTCCACCAGACCTGAAAGAAGAGCTGATCAAACGCTTCTTATTCCGTCAGGTGATTGAAGTGGCGCGCTGTTTTGAGGAAGGTGTGATTACCGATGCGCGCGATGGTGATATTGGTTCTATTCTGGCTTGGGGCTTTGCGCCATATTCGGGTGGATGCTGCTCCTATGTTGATCTGATGTGGGGCATTAAGGCTTTCGTTGAGGAGGCAGATCGTTTGGCCGACAAATATGGCGATCGCTTTCGTCCGAATGATATGCTTCGCGATATGGCCGCTAAAGGGGAGGGCTTCTATGATCGCTTTGCCCCGGCTGAAATGGCCGCGGCGGCTTAGAGGCCGTTTTGAAGGCGTCACATAGTGTTCATTGGGCTTGTGTGACGTCTTTCTGTCTGATGATTTAACAGGCAAAATCTTTAAAATAATATGTTCTGTATTGCCAAACCCTGTAAAAAAGTGGCAAGCCATGACAATTAAATTTTCATAAGGCGTCTATCTTATCTTGATAAACAGGGTGAGTTC
>JARFRJ010000377.1 GCA_029287305.1 Hyphomonas sp.
GACCGCAATATGCGCCTCTTCAATCAATTGCAATGAAAATTCAAGGCTTGAAAGATGCCGGCAGGCCTTTGGCAAAGGAGCCCAGGCAAACATAGAGGCACGTGGCACAGGCACATCCCACCCCGCCCGGGCAAAGCTCTCAACCAGCACATCACGGCGGCGGCGATATATTTGACGCGTCTCCTCAACATAATCCTGCGGCCCGTTCAAAGCGGCGGTGGCGGCTACCTGAATAGGCGTAAAAGCGCCATAATCAAGATAGGATTTTACCCGTGCCAAAGAGGATATTAAGCGTTCATTACCCGCCACAAATCCGATACGCCATCCGGCCATGGAATAGGTTTTTGACAGTGTGGTAAATTCAACCGCAATGTCTCTTGCCCCCTCGACCTGCAAAATAGATGGTGTCGGTGTTTCAAAGTAAATTTCATTATAGGCCAGATCCGATAGAATCATCAAATCTGCTTTTTTTGCAAAGCGCACCGCTTCTTTATAAAAATCCAGATCGCAGACTTGCGCGGTAGGATTTGAGGGATAGCAAATGACCAGCGCTGTTGGGGCTGGATTGCAGTATTTCAATATTCTGGACACATTGGAGAGATAAGCCTCCGGCGTCTCTGCCGGCACAGCTTTGATTGAAGCTCCGGCAATAATAAAGCCAAAATGATGCAGGGGATAAGACGGATCGGGTGCAATGATAATATCCCCGGGGGCGCTGATCGCCTGAGCCAGATTAGCAAACCCTTCTTTAGAACCTAGCGTGACGATAATCTCGCGGTTCATATCCAGATCAACATCCCAGCGGCGCTGATAATAATCGCGCACTGCGCGGCGCAAACCCGGTATCCCTTTAGAGGATGAATAGCCGTGTACATTCGATTTCTGGACCGTTTCGACAAGCTTGTCGATGACATGCGGCGGCGGGGGCAAATCCGGGTTGCCCATCGACAGATTAATTACATCCGCGCCCTCGGCCCGCAAACTCGCCGCCTTTCGGTTAACCTGCTCAAAAACATAAGGCGGCAAACGGCGAATCTTATGAAACTCCATCATTTATACGCCTCTGGCAATGTGCGCACCTGCGCCAGTAAGGCGTTTATGTCTGCTTCAGACAGAGGTGCCTCGCGCATTGGTTCGGGGCGACCCATGGCAGCCAGAAAATCACGTTGAGCCTGATCTATTGCCTCACGCGCTTCAGATGGCGCAGGCACGGCGCGCGGATGCGTAAACAGGATATCTCTATCCACCTTGGCGTCTTCGCTTTGATTTATAATTTTATTTTGTAAATTTTGCACTTTAATGAGATCAGGCACCTCTGAGAATACAGGGTATTTATCCCCGCGTATTTCAGAACGACGCTCAGTAAACCAATCAGGGGTATTGCTGATCCCGCTCATTACGCTATCAAGGGAGGTGCATCCACTGAGGAGCAAAAGGCAGAGCCATAATCTTGGAGACATTCCAAACTTTCGTTAAAATATAAATTGATTTTATTCACCGCTTATACAAACAATCCGACAAGAGTGCGAGGCTAAAAAGCGAAGATGTCGACCAGAACCGATACGAATGAGAAAAAGTCCCTGACACAATTGCTGTCTGAGCAAAATCTGGATGCTTTGCAAGCCCTGAATCTAACCATGGCAGAGGCTATGCGCGAAAGCTATGCCCTGTTAAGTGATATTCTTCAAACGCGCAAACTGGCCTTTGGAAATTTGGCGGATGATCCTTTGGGGGTAAATCAGAGCTTTCTGAAACTTGGCCAGGGTCTTGCGGCCAATCCTGATCAATTGCTGAAAGCCAATACGCAATTATGGCAAGGCCTGATGGCAAGCTGGACAGAGACCGAATCTGCGCCGCGCCATCAAAACCAGAAACCGGATCGGCGCTTTTCAGACCCGGAATGGTCCGTCAATCCGATTTTTCAAGCCATGAAACGCACCTATGAGCTGAACACCCAATGGCTCATGTCGCTGATTGATACGGCGGACAATATGTCCGATACCGAAAAGCGCAAGGCGCGCTTCTTTGCCCAGCAAACGATTGACGCCTATGCACCGACCAATTTCTTCGCGACAAATCCTGAAGTCTTGCGACGCATGATTGAAACCAAAGGTATAAGCGTCCTAGACGGTTTGAAACAGGCCCGCAAAGACATAAAG
>JARFRJ010000379.1 GCA_029287305.1 Hyphomonas sp.
CTTTAGAGCCTGCCCGAGTTAAAATGGGTCAGTTTGAGCAGCGCGACGAGCAGCGCGACGAGCAGCGCGACGAGCAGCGCGACGAGCAGCACGACGGGCAACGCGACGAGATGACAAGGAGTGAGGTTTCATGCGCCCTCGGTTCGAGCATGAAGCCGAACACGGTAGGGCGATGCGGGCATTGTCCAATGGCTTTGACGCTGTCAGCGCGAAAAAGACATCCAAGTTATAAAGGAAATGATTATATGAATTCAATACGCTACAAAACCGTTTCAGCTTGTTCTTTTCCGCCTCTGCTGCGTCGCAAGCTCGCGCTAGCGGACGCTTGCGCAGAAAAAAGCTGCCCCCTTGTGGTGCCCGCACCACGGCGTGACCAGCTCCTAACAGAGGCAAAAAATTACAGCGCTCAAACGGCCCATTTTAGCTCGGACACGCTCTAATGTCCCAGGGTGAATTTTGGCCAGAGCGCGGCGTTATCAAGAATGTGTGGACGCCGATCAATCCGCAAAAATTTCCAATGGGCTTGTCTGGAAACTCCGTTTCGGTTGATATTGGCGAGCCAAACTGGAGCGTCAGTATAAGCGTTCAAGCCCCTATAAGGTCTGCCCTAGCAAGGGAATGGTCCGGCTTTTTTGCGCGCCGGCAAGGCTCAAAAGTTAGTTTTACTATGAACCGGTCCTTCCGCTCTTTCCCGTTTCGAAAGACAGTCGACACAGATGCAGGCCTCACTATTGGCAGCATTGACCGCGCCGCAAGCCGTGTTGAATTATCAAATGTTGAAGCACATTATGCCCCGGAAACCGGGGACATGATCGGCTATTATACGGCAAATTCAGGCTATTGGACAGGCGAGGTTTTGCGCCCGGCACAGGTGACCTATAATGGCCAAAAGGCGAGCGTTTTTCTCGATGTTTGGCCCGCCCCCTATGCCCCGCATGAAACGACCGCCAATCCGCGCCGGTTTAAAGCGCTCGGTGAATTCCGGCTAATAGCGACCCCCTCTATCACAGAAAGCTATACGCAGCGCGCCTGGAATTTCAAAGCAAGACAGGTGATCAGAGGATGAGCCTTTTAACCTTCACCCCTGAAATAGAGGCCGTTTTACGCGGTGATGTTCTTGAATATGCGCATCTTGTGGACCTCTATCTGGATTCAGGCACGCGCCATTATTGGAGCCGGTTTGCTCCGCTTTCCATAGATGATGGGAATGAGGGCGAGATCATATACCAGCCCGTCGGGGACAGGCTTATTCCCCCCAGTACCGTTTCAGAAAATCAATCCCTAGAGGGGGGAAGTCTTGAAATCCGCCTGGATAGTTCGCGTATCAATGCGCCAGATGATTTTCTCGGGGGCCTGATGAATGAAAATTTGCTTCAACGCCCGGTGCGTATTCGCTCTGTGCTGTTTGAACCTGGCACTCATATGACGGTCCCTATTTGGATTTTCAACACGCAAATAGGCCTGATTGACGGCATGCTGGACACGATGCGAGTGGGGGCACAATCCATTATGCGGTTCAAGATTTCCTCTGGCACTTTTGCCTATCTGGAGCGGCGTCAGTTTAATTATACAGATACAGATCAACGTCCCCTGCACAGTAACGATACGGGTCTGACACATCTGCCACAATTGGTGGATGTCAGCCTGCCATGGGGAGGGGAATTCTGATGGGTTCTCAAATATTCCCGGACACGGCCGTGCGCGCTCGCTTACCCGATTGGGAAATGCGCCTTTTTACATGGTTAAATCATGTCCGTTCAGAACAGTTTAAATATGGCACTTTTGATTGCGCCATTGGTTTGGCGGCAGGCGCTGTCAAAGCGCAAACGGATGTGGATTTAGGCTTGCCTCATCTGGGCAAATATAAATCTAAAACAGGTGCCAAGAAATATATGGTGTCTCAAGGTTGGCGCAGTCTTCCCATTATGGGCGACAGTTTTCTGCGGCGCATCTCAGCCAATACATATCATCGCGGTAATATTGTGCTTCTGGAAAGCGACCTAGGCCCCGCCTTTGGCATACGCACAGGAAGCCGGGCCATCGCTTTTAGCGTGTCCGGGCTAAAGGAATTCCCCATACCGGCAAACTCAATCGAATGGAGCCCCCTCTAATGGCATTTGTTGGAAGTCTTTTATCGATGGGGTCTGCGGGCGGCAATACCCAGCCCTTGAAATTGACCGTTCGCACAGATGCGCCGCGAGAACTGATTATCGGCAAGACCGCCACAGCGGGCGTTTTCGGTTTCCAAGGCGTGTCGGCAAAACCCAGAAATTACGGCAGTAATGATGCAGACTTTTTGCATCAA
>JARFRJ010000479.1 GCA_029287305.1 Hyphomonas sp.
CGCCAAGCCAAAAAGGCCAGCAGCAGTGTCGGCAAGAGGCCCTCCAAAATGCCTTCAAAAATCTGGCTCGGATAGCGCGCCACTTCCGTGCCGAGATAGACCCAAGCCTTCTCCACGGCATCATAAGCGATTGGCGGGCCATAATTATTCACCGCATAGCCTTCAGGAAACACCATGCCAAGCGGACTTGTCGTCTGGCGCCCATACAGTTCTGCATTCATAAAATTGCCGAGCACGCGGACAGAAAATATCGATATCGGCGCAATCATCGCGCCAATATCGGCAAAGTTTAGAAGAGGAATTTTACGGGCCCGGGCAATCAGATAGACCGCCAAACAGACGCCCAGAAATCCACCATGAAAAGCAAGTCCCCCCTCCCAAAGCCGCAAAAGCGACATTGGATCAG
This sequence comes from Hyphomonas sp., assembly GCA_029287305.1. Taxonomy (GTDB): domain Bacteria; phylum Pseudomonadota; class Alphaproteobacteria; order Caulobacterales; family Hyphomonadaceae; genus CALLCD01. The sequence goes on from JARFRJ010000479.1 coordinate 407, forward strand.
CGGCAATCTCGCTACGCTCTGCGCCATGCGGCAGCCGATAAAAGAGAATATAGCCAAGCCGTCCGCCAAGAATAATACCAATGAACGACCAAAACAGAACCTCGTCCATATCTTCCTGTTTAACCGGCGGGGTCCTACCGCCATAGAGATGGGGGCGTTTGAGTATTTGTGAGGCATAATAGAAGGACGCCGCAATCCCCAACAGATAGGAGAGCGCATACCAGCGGATCGGGAAAGGCCCTAAACTTAGGCTGCCCAGCTCAATCTGTGGAAGGATGAAAACAAAGGGGCTAAATTCAGGAAAATTTAAAACAGCAAACATCGGCGCTTTTTCTTTTCAGCTTTATCTGGCATATCTACCATATGATTATAATGTGTGACACTCTTATGACCACACTCTTATAAAGGATGACCGTCAATATGAAGCAAAATCCGATCCTTGATGATTTGGCTGGTCTGATGACAGGGGCACTGGGCGCGGCTAAGGCCGCCGGGGAAGAAGTGCAAACGGCCTTCCAAAGCCAAGTCGCCCGTTTTATTGCCGATATGGATTTGGCCAGCCGCGAAGAAATTGATGTGCTTAAAGCCCTGCTGGAGCAGGCCCTAGAGCGCATTGATACGCTCGAAACCCAACTGGCTGAAATGCGCGGCGATATGCCGGACGCTGGTACCGAAGGGGACCCCGATGCGGCAGCTGGTGACGCAGAGGCGCGTTAAGGGGGTCTTTGAAACCTTGCAATAGGATCAAAAGGCCTCGCAAACTGGCGCATAATACATTGTTTTTATATGCAATATCCTGACTTCATGTTAGGGAGAACGGCATGGCGACATCGCAAGATTAGTTTGACCCTTTGCTATGACCTTATAGCCATAGCTGCGCGGGAGTGGCCAAACGGCATAATACGCTAAAAAGGCCTATGCGTCATTCGTCATAGTGTAATGAACATAAGACATAACCGTTTAAGAGGAGCCATCTGCCCGCTTCCCAACTGGTCTGCCTTGCTGTTAACTCCTACAACTATAGCGTTGCCGCGACAAACTTGCGAGGTCGAATTTTCTGAATACGAAAATTAACGGTGAGTCTAGGAAGCCCGCTAGGGTGTCCAGATTTAACTAATAAGATAATGGCAGTAATCCATTACGATGATCCCATCCTGTGAGGTGGGGTTCATCAGCATAAGGCATGACCTCTACGAACGCCCAATCTCCGTCAACCTTAGATACGATTAGGATTTGATCAGTGTTTAAAACTGTTATGCGCTTACTCTCAATATCTGGTGCTTCCCTTAAACTATATGGGCCTGCAAGCCTGCGGTGATGTGTGTACCGCTTTTCATTTTGTTTTATATCTTTTTGCTTTAATTCAATTATGCGTTCATTTTGCTCAATGACTCTTTGTATTTGTTTTTTATTTCCACTTTGGGGCATTAAGTAGAGACCCAAAACCGCCAAAATAACTGATAAAAGCCCATACGTTGATTGCCTGTTTATCTTTCCGCCTTCTGTACCTATAAGGAATGATACACAATCCAA
>JARFRJ010000494.1 GCA_029287305.1 Hyphomonas sp.
GCCTCGGTGAAGCCGAGATTGACGATCCGGCGATAGGCGGCGCGGCTCTCGGGTCGGAACAATGCATCGTCACGCCAGTCGTCCGGTCGTGCCGCGTCACGCGCCTCTGGGATCACATTGTAGTCGCCGGCCATCAACGCAGGTTCCTCGCGGGTCATCAAATCGCGCGCGCGAGCCTCCAGGCGGTCCATCCAAGCCAGTTTATAGTCATATTTCGGGCCAGGCGCGGGATTGCCATTGGGTAAATAGAGCGAGGCGACACGCATTGGGCTGTCACTCAAAACCGTCGCTTCAATATAGCGCGCTTGGGTATCTTCTGCGTCTCCGGGCAGGTCTTTCCTGACATCCTCTAGGGGAAACCGCGATAGGATAGCTACCCCATTATAGGTTTTCTGCCCATAGACCGCGCAATTCCAACCCTGATCCTCAATCTCCATATAGGGAAAAGCCTCTGTCTCGCACTTTAATTCCTGCAAGCAGACGACATCACATTTGATCTGGGTGAGGACTTTCAGAACGGTCGGCAGACGCGCTTTAATTGAATTGACATTCCAGGTCGCAATTTTCATGAGGATTATTCTTACCAGTCTTAAAGTGATGTGCCAGTCTTTAAGTCAAAAGAGCTTATGGCAGATGTGAAATGTCTGTAGGAAAAACAGATCAGGAGCCTTTGGCGGCTGGGGTTTTGCCAGAGGGCGGCGCATTCAGCGCCCAGTCATATTCATATTTATGGATCGTGCTGGCCGATTCCAGAGCTGTTTTCAACTCCCCGTCAGCATATTGGCGCAGATGGGCGAGCGTGCTGGCCTTGCTGCCGCCAAAATCACCAATATACCAAGTGAAGATTTTCGAGGCGATCACTTTACCGTCTTCAACCCGCACGCCGCGCTGATGATTGATAAACGCAGCCGCTGCCGCTTCCAAATCGGCTTCAAGCGTGTCGGCTGTCCAAGGTGTGGCTTTCAAATTCGGGCAGCCATAGGAAGCGCAATTGACCGCATAGTGAATGCGTGGATCCTGCCAGTTGACCCGCAATGTATCATGCTCGACATTATTAAGGCTCATTGCCCCAAAGCCTGTGACGGTCATATTCTTTTTATCCCAAGGCCCACGCCCGAAAAGGCCGATATTTTTGACGGATTTGACAGGATAGGCCTCCAAAATGACATCAATCGTCTTGGCATTGTAAAGATTGATCCAGAAAGCCATTTGTTCATCGCGGTTAAGGCCGGCAATCCCTGTAGTTTCCAAATGCGAAATATAGGCTTTTAGTTTTTGCCAATCCTCTTGGCTCACCTCACCATAGGCGAGAAAATTAATCCCGTCAGACGGACGGATATAGTCTGCGAGAAAATCGGCATACTCCGCCTCAAGACTGGTATTATTGCGATCATCATTTGGGTCCATGGAGGGGGCCTGTGTCCTGTCTGTCTCTTCTGGCATATCAGCCTCGGTTTGATCCTGTCCGGTATAGATTACGTCGCTATCGGAAGAAAGGAGAGATATAGGCCAGGCTGTGGGGCCCGCATAGGCAAAGCTCGCAATCAGCAAAACAAATCCGGTTATACGTGCAGGGAGGACCAGTCTCAAACGCATCTTCTTTTCCTTCTGGGTCGTTTTACCGTTAAGACTATAAGCTTCATTGCCAAATAGGCGGCATTAAATAAGCGTCATCCAGTATGTGCGGCGATTTGCAAACCCTCATGCAAAGACCTAAAATCCACGAAATTCGACAAATTCTTCCAGTTCAGCGCGCCCAGATCGGACCGAATTGACCGGCGCGTCCTTATCGGCATAGCCAAGCGCCATGCCGCACCAGACCATTTCAGTGTCGCCAAGACCTAAATGCGCCTTTAGGGAGGGCCGCAATATAGCCCAGCATTCCTGCATACAGCTTGCCCAGCCGCGTTCCACGGCCAAAAGGGACAGCGTTTGCAAGAACATGCCTGTATGGCCCCATTGACCATGTCCCATACGCTCATCCAGAACGATGAAAAGCGCGACCGGGGCCCCAAAAAAGCGAAAATTATTGGCAAACCAGGCCATCCGCGCCGGCTTATTCTCGCGGGGTATGTCGAGCGCGGCATACATTTGCTCCCCAATCGCGCGGCGGCGGCTATCATAAGGCTCCCAAAGATCAGGAGGATAGACCGGGCGGTCCGTGGGTTCGCCCTTAAATTTACCGGCGAGCGTCTCGACGGCCATGTCTGTGACAGCCTGTTTCTCATCCCCAGCCAGAGCAATGACGCGCCAGGGCTGTAAATTTCCCCCTGAGGGCGCACGCTGCGCGGTGGTCAGCCAGTCTTCAAGCTCGGTTTTGGAAATCGCTTTATCGAGAAAGGCCCGGGTTGATATGCGTTGCTGAATAGCGGTCGATACATCCATGAAAATTTTCTCCCTCAATATGTTCGCTCAAACTCTATATACAGGTCTAAGACTTTTAAGGGGGTGATAACAAGACCCAATGCCTATCCAAAGGCGCCATAGACATTGGAAATCCCTATACTGGCTTCTTGCATGGAGTGATGCAGGCGGCCAAGCGGGTCAATAATGTCGCGGTGGATTTGCGGATATCCCCGCTCTGCCCCTTCAAAATTATCGGCTGGCTCTGTCAGTAATTGAGAGAGGGTTTCCGCATCGGCAGAAACCGGAAACAGCTCATCAAGACGCTGGGCCAGCTCATCAAACCGTAAGGCAAAGGCAAGCCCGAACAAAGCCCCTCGATCAAGATCAATTTTCGTTGAAATCGATGGCAAGCTGGCAATCAGCAGAAAGGCACGCATGATCTGGGCTTGCCTGACGGCATGCAGAGCATGCAAAGGTCGGCGATAGGCATAGCGTTCCTGATCCACATCCGGACCAAATACATGACGCAATATGCGATCAAGCCTGTTCAGGTCTGCCGATAAATGCGTTCCCAAAGACTGGATAGAGTGCGCAATCGCACTCTCTTGGAGTCTTTGCGCAATTTCGAGGCATTGATAGCTCAACGTCTTCTCTCGCGCAGAAGAGGCTTTGGCCGACCAGAACACCGGATCATACAAAACGGCATAGGCGCGCAAAACTGGCAGGCTGGTCAAGCGGCGGGCCTCACGGGCGAGACCCAACACTTGGTAAAGACGTTCAGATCCCTCAATATGTTCTAATATCGGACCGATATCTTGCCCTGCTGCTGTGCCAATACCGCCAAAAACATTGGCCGGGATCGCCAATTGATGCAGAATGGCATTATGGGGAATAGCGCGCAGGGATTTGGGTCCCATCAAGGCTGAACCGCTTTGACGACGGGCTTTTCTGGACCCTGTGACAGGCAATAGATTAAATGCAAACGCCCCGATTGAGACATGATAATCCTCACGCTCAAACAGGTCTTTATGCCAATTGAGAATGCGCTGGAAAACGTCCCAAGAATAATTCGGCTCAGCGTAAAACTTGTCTGGCGGGCGAGGCGTGTCCTTTGAACCAGGCTGCACCAGCCAGCCAAACAGCTTATTGACCGTGCGATAGGCAATGTCGGGCGTAGCAAAATGTAAAAAACCATCGCCGCCTTGAAAACTACTCTCTGCGATTAGGTTTATATCCGCCTGATGATAGCGCGCGCGCAGCCAAGGGGTCAAAAGATAGTCACAGCGCTGTTTGATCGTCCCCGGATATGCGCCCCGCCCCATGGATTCGCCATGCGTATTGAAAATAATTACATCCAGATGTCCAAGACCTGCCGCTTGCAGAACATCGGCAAATTGCGATTGCAGCCGCTCAATGGCAAGATTGGCACTGATCTGCCCCATAAAGCGCCCAGAATCTGAAAATCCGATCTGAATAGATACACAGCCGCGCGCTTTGAGATAATCTACATAGTTTTGACTGCGTAAAAGCTGCTCCAGAAACCGCCCACCATCTTCGATCCCGCTCGGCGTTTCAAATAGTGGAGAAATATCAATTTTGTCCGCAATACCATAACGCTTGGCAAGATAGAGAACGCCTAAAATTGTCGCAGGCGTTTCACTCTCCGCGATCAGAAAACGGATCGGGGCCTGCGCATCAATATGTTTCAATATCTGGGCGCAGAGCATTAATTGCCGTCTGGCGGTCATTGGCTCATTAAAAACAGAGGCGGCGTTGATTTTAACCGGCTCCACAGTTTCGATATGCCGCGAGATGAGATCAAAGGTCGTTCGATCAACAAATTCAACATCATTTTGCAGTTTAAATTCATGGCGCAGCGCCGATTTCACCTGAGCGGCATTGATCCTGAAATGAATGAGAGAGGTGCCTGCCCCTGTCATCTTCATGGAGGAACGCACAATACACAGGTCCAGCCTAGTTTCTTCATCCATATCCGGACGCTGAACAAGACGTGTGACCTTGCCAATACATTGATCAAAATCGGTCAGTGTCTGCTGGCCCTGCTCGCTTAGCATATTGGCCGCCCGAGCAATCTGTTGAGCGTCCTCAAGCTCACCCTGAAAGGCCTCAGACTGCATATGGGACAGATCGCTGGCCTTGCGCAAATCTAAGATGAACTGGCGGGCCTCAGAATCCTGCTCAAGCTTTGGCAAAGCACTTAACTGATCGGCATAGCGGCTGAGCTGCAAAGACTTTTCAAACAGGCGCACGCGTAAACTTTCGCTCCAGGAAATATCGGTACGTCCGTCCAGATCATATCCGACCCAGCAGGCCAGATTAATTGGCACGGGCACCAGATCTGTCCACCTGTCCGGGAAGCGGCGGCGGGCTTCTATCAAAATTTTCCGAGCAAGCTGTTCTAGCGCGGTGCGTGCCTGATCTAGCGCATCCAGTGCGTCTGCATGCTCTTCTTTCAGCGTAATCGTTTCATTCAGCAAGCTGCCAGAACCGGGCATGATCGGTGTGCCCGGAGCCTGTCCAGACTGCAAAATCTGGCTGATCCGGGCCGCGAGCATCTCACGCGCTTCACGCGAAAGAGCAAAGGTAGGATGCGCGGTAAACACAATCCCATATTGGGTCTTGCAAAAGCGTTCGGAAAACGCGTCTATTGAGAGTTCCGGGTCATCAGCTAGCAGCGTTTCCGGCGCAATGACATCCTGATTACATATTTTGGCAAAATTCTGTGCCCGCGCCACAAGCGAATGCCCCGTCAGGGATTTTTCAATCGCAATCAGCGCCTGTTCTGAAATATCCCCTTTGTCTTCCATCAATAGCAGCTCATGCGCCAATTGACGGACTGAATTTGTCAACGGGTCAGTTTGGGCGGTCTGCTCATACTCATTGAGACGCTCAAAGCAATATTGCACCAGAGTATCTATAGGCTGACGATCCGTCTTACGAGTAACCTCTGATGGCTCTGTCATCTATACATCCTGATTATGCTGAACTGAAAACCGTACTCAGTTACAATATTGAAATTGTGTATTTTATAAAGTCGCCAGCAACAGAAAGATGGCATGTGACTAAAATTCACGCATCGGACCATAAATGCCCGGCTTTCAAGCGTCGCCGGTTTTATTGAGTGTATCAGGCAATGGGATAACTATATTGCGCCGTCAGTCCTTTTGCTGTGTCCGCTTGTTTTGTCCCGCTGCTTTGTCTGGCGGGCGCAAGGTCATGCCTCAGATCAGATAGAAAAGCTCGTGCCACAGCCGCAATTCGCGGTCGCATTAGGATTATTGATCTTAAAGGCTGCGCCGATCAGATCAGTCGAGAAGTCAATTTCAGAACCGGTCAGAAATTCAGCACTCATCGCATCAATCGCAACCCGTGCGCCGTCAAGCTCAATCACCATATCATCCGCATGCGTCGTGGTTTCAAAATCAAATTTATAGGAAAATCCTGAACACCCGCCGCCTTCAACAGAGACACGCAGCAAGGAGGCCTCGCCATGCTTGTCCAGAATCGTGTTAATGCGTTTTGCAGCATTGGATGTGAGCGTGATATCCGTCATTAGCTTTATATAGGGAATATATGCCAGATGGGAAAGAGGGCTGCGTTTGCGACAGACTGGAACCGCTCGCGCGGGCGGCTGGTCACCGAGGCCCCTTCGGTGACGCGAACCCCGTTTCAGCGCGACCGCGACAGGATTATCCACGCCTCAGCTTTTCGGCGGCTAAAGCGAAAAACACAAGTTTTTATCGCCCATGAGGGAGACCATTATCGCACCCGACTGACACATTCCTTGGAAGTGGCGCAAATTGCGCGGTCTCTGGCCCGTACATTAGGCCTTGATGAGGATTTGGCCGAAGCCTTGGCTTTAATTCATGATATCGGCCATCCGCCTTTTGGTCATGCCGGGGAAGATCAGCTTAATCTGTGTATGCAAGACTATGAGGGTTTTGATCATAATGCCCAGAGTTTGCGCGTCGTGACGCATCTGGAAAAGCGCTATCCCCGGTTTGACGGGCTAAACCTTAGCTGGGAAGTATTGGAGGGCCTTGTCAAGCATAATGGGCCGCTTTTGAGTGGTGAAAACAGCCTCGACATGCTGCCTCTGGCCTATCGCGATTATGAGGCTTTGGAAGGGTTGGAGCTGACAAGTTTTGCTGGTCCGGAGGCCCAAATTGCCGCGCTTGCCGATGATATCGCCTATAATAATCATGATATTGATGATGGGCTCGCCTCCGGCCTGTTTGCCATTTAGGATTTGTTGGATTTACCACTGATTGGCGATGTCTTTGCCCGCGTGCGCAGGGACTATCCAGATATCAGCGCCTCTCTTTGGCGCTATGAATCTATTCGACGGCTTATCGGGCATTGGGTTGATGATTTAATAAAAGAAACAAGACAGCGAATAGAGACCCATAAACCAACCTCGGCTGAAGAGGTCCGCGCGCTTGATGAACCGCTGATCGCCTTCTCAGCCGCGCATGACACACCACAAAGACAGCTACGCGCCTTCCTGTTTCAAAGAATGTACAGCCATTACAAGGTTAATCGCATGCGCTCTCAAGCCAAACGGATATTGGCCGATCTGTTTGAGGTGTTTTTGGCTGAACCGGAAACCTTGCCCCCGCCCTGGCGGCGGCATGCAGAGACCAGTTCTGGCACCGCCCGAGCGCGTATTATTTGCGATTATATTGCAGGCATGACCGATATTTATGCGATAGAAGAACATAAACGCTTATTCGATCTACAGAATATGATATAATAAATAAGTGTCTGACCAAACGCAGGCCTACCCGCTTTGATAGGCCCATGCCTTATATATAACACCTTGTATATATTATAACAAATCGGGTTGGCTTCATTTTATGAGGCTTTTACCGTGAACGATCCCGAATCAAAAAATCTTGATCCTGAGTTTCCTGTAGACGATTATGTGCCTGAGCCTGCGAATGAGGGGGAGCGGCTTCGCCTGTACATATTTCTGGCTTTAACCATGGTGACCCTAGCGGTTTTGGGCGTGATTATCTGGATGAATTACCAAAACAATATGCCCCGAACCGAAGGAGACTTGCCCCTTATCCAGGCCCAAACAAGCCCCTATAAGCAAGTGCCGGAGGATCCGGGCGGGCGCGTTCTGGCCGATACAGACCGGCGTATTTATGACCAGATTGATGGCAGTGATCGCCCCTTGCCTGAGCAGCTTGAGGCGGACACTGTGAACGATATAGATGCGGAAATGGCGGGCTCGGCAGAACCCGCCTTGGAAGGCGCGACAGGCCCTGCCCCCAATTTGTCTCAAGACAATTCAGATCAAGCAGACGTGTCAGAGGCTGTATCAACCGAAACGCTTAGCGCCCCCTCACCCGAGCGCGCACCAGTTGAGCCAGACAGCGTGCCGCCATCAGATGTCTCCCTATCTGACACCGCCTCACAGGACTATTATCTTGTACAACTGGCCTCTTTTCGAAGTTCGGCGGATGCCGACGCGCTGTGGACTCGGTTGAATGCAGCGCAGCCCTCCTTTTTTTCCGGAGCCAAAAAGATTATTCAGGAAGCCGATTTAGGCGACAGAGGTCTTTATTATCGCTTGCAAGTCGGTCTGTTTGAAAGCCGGGAAGATGCAAATGGCTATTGCGTACAACTTAAGCAAAGTGGTCAGGATTGCCTGGTCGTGAAACAGTAATTTGAGTGTACGCGCGTGTATTATTGGTGTTGCGGGCGAAACTCTACGCCCCGAAGAGGCCCGGTTTCTTAATGAGATGCAGCCCTGGGGCGTGATACTGATGGGGCGTAATTGCATAAGTCGATCACAAGTCAAAGCGCTGGTCGATCAAATTTGGCAGGCTCTGGAACGGACATGTCTGATCTTTATCGATCAGGAAGGTGGGCGCGTTGCGCGACTGAAAGCCCCAGAATGGCCTGAATTTCCAAGTGCCGGGCAATATGGCGCGCTTTACGCAAAGCATCCTGAGGCCGGGCTAGAAGCGGCCTGGCTCGGCCATCGTCTGATCGGGCATGAATTGGCCAGCCTGTCGATCCATGCCAATTGTGCCCCCGCTCTGGATCGCTATGTTGAAGGGGCCTCCAATGTCATTGGTGACCGCGCTTTTTCAGATACGCCAGACGCGATCATTGCGCTTGGGAGGGCGGCGCTTTCAGGATTGAATGAGGCCGGGGTCGCCGGGGTCATCAAACATATGCCAGGACATGGCCGGGCTCTGATCGACAGCCATGAAGGCTTGCCGCATCTCACCGTCAGCCGCGAAGACCTCGCCGATGATATCGCCTGTTTTTCGGCCCTTTCCGGGGCAAGCATGGGGATGAGCGCACATATTGCTTACCATGCCTTCGACCCGGACCGGCCCGCAACGCTCTCACCAATAGTTATTTCTGACGTCATCAGAGGGCGAATCGGGTTTAATGGTCTTCTGATGACAGATGATTTGGGCATGAAAGCTTTGGCCGATGATTTGGGTGAGCGCGCGGCCAAAGCGATTGAAGCGGGTTGCGATATCGCCCTGCATTGCGCTGGATTCGTCAAAGACCCGTCGGAAATTCTAGCTGAAATGCGCCAGATCGCCGAGGCGGTGCCGATACTGACAGGCCAATCTCTGGACCGGGCGCGTCAGGCTGAAAACCTTCCCCAGTCGTCAAAAGACTTTGATATTGAGGCAGGCTATGCCCGTTTGGAAGCGCTGATGATGCTTAGCGGAGACTATGTATGAGCCTAGCGGACCCCGCCTTTGACATAGACGCATTGCCTCAGCCCCATAAAGGGCTTGAGGACGCTCTGATCATTACCACAGAAGGGTATGAAGGTCCCCTGCACCTGCTCCTAGAAATGGCGCGTAAGCAAAAACTCGACCTCCTATATATTTCTATCGAAGGTCTAGCGGATCAATATCTGGCCTTTATCAAAAGCGCCAAAACCCGACGCATTGATTTGGCCGCAGATTATTTGCTGATGGCTGCCTGGCTGGTTTTGCTGAAATCGCGCCTCTTGCTGCCCAAGCGTGAGGAGGATGTCGACGCCGATGACAGCGCAGAAGACATGTCGCGCCGCCTCGCCTTCCGCCTGAAGCGTCTGGAGGCTATGCGTGAGGCCGCAACAATGCTGAAAGAGGGCCCGCAGCTCGGCCAGGATATATTTCTTCGCGGGGACCCGCAGCCTGTAAAGATCACCAAAAAGCTGGAATATGATACGGTCCTGTTTGATCTCAGCCAAGCCTTGGGGCAGGTAAAGACGCGCAAGGATGCGCTCCAGCCTCACCGAATTGAAAGACAGATTGTTATGCCCTTGGAAAATGCCCGTCAGCATTTGAAGGCCAAAATCGTTGACCTTGACCAATGGCAGGACATGACAGCGCTCTCTGGCGAACTGATTGAACAACACCATCTCTATCCCAAACAATCTGTCACGGCGAGCCTCTTATCGGCCAGTCTGGAACTGACCCGTGACGGTGAGCTGTCCCTGCGCCAGAGCGCGGCTTTCAGCCCGATTTTTCTACGGGCTTTCAAATCTGATCCTGCCCACATTGACCCTGAAGATATGACCCGTGCCCCTTATGACTGAAGATGCCCGCTATAGGATGATGCGTGAGGCGATACGCGATCTGTCGCGTACGCGCAAAACGCCCTCAAACGTTCAGCCAGCCGAAACTGAAATTGCGCCTGGTCCTGAGCCTGAGCCTGAGCCTGAAACTATGATCGCCGCCGATGAGGACCAGACCTCCTTAAACTTGGAGGCTTCAAACCTGCCCTCGCCTTCTAGGATGGATGTGAGTGCGCGTACCGATGAGGACTGGATTGAGGGTATGCGCCGGGCAGAAGCGGTTCTATTTGCCTCCGGACAATCCATTTCTGCGCAGCAATTGGCACAAATTCTCCCTGAAAATCTTGATCCTGCCGATATTCTCATGGCACTGAAACGGCGTTATGCCGGGCGCGGTATTGAGCTTGCCGAAGTGGCTGGAAGATGGCGATTTCAAACCGCACAAGACCTAGCCTTCCTGTTTGTCGAAGAACGCCAAGTACAAAAAAAGCTTTCGCAGGCGGCTTTGGAAATCCTTGCTATTATTGCCTATGGGCAGCCCGTAACACGCGCCGAAATTGAGGATGTGCGCGGCATTGCCGTGTCAAGAACCACTCTGGATGCGCTGATGGAAACCGGATGGATACGTGTGGCCGGACGTCGCCAAACGCCCGGACGGCCAGAGACTTTGGCCACAACCGACCAATTTCTGGAACATTTCGGGCTTGAGAACCTTACCGTCTTGCCCGGAAAGGCCGAATTTGAAGCCGATGGATTATTGTCCAGCATTATCCCGCAGGATTTCAGCGAAGAAGATGGGTTTTCTTATAGCGATGAGACAGACGCCCACGCGAGTGAGACCTCTTTTGAGGAAGGCGCTGAATTTATGGCGGATTTCTTCGATGAGGAACCGTCTTGATCTTTTTGCCAGCCTGACCAGCTGGCCAGCTGGCCAGCTCTTAAAAATTATAAACTGAATTTATTTCTTTGTCTGTTTTTGGGATGCCTCAAATGATCTATGATATCATGCTGTGTAATGTGATGTTTTAAAACAAGGTGAGGCGCGCGCTATGAACAGGTTTATTTTAACGCATATACAAAACCCTCTTAGCCTGATCATATTATCGGCTGGGGTTTTAAGCCTTTCAGCGTGTACCAATCTTGCAAGTCCAGCGCTCGCCCCCGATGCCTCAAGCCGGGGTCAGGTGTCCCAAGCCGCAGAGCAAATGGCACAAGATGGCCGCTATACGCTGACTTATCTTGGAGCGCCCGGCGATGGCCCGACAAAAGTACGCAATATGACGCTTGTCCGGGCGGCCAATCTGACCTTGCAAAAACAGGGCGACTGGTTTGAAGTGATTGCAGAATATTCCAGACTGGAAGAGCGTCAACCCAGCCGGTTTGAAGCTGATCCCTTCGGCGAGCAGGCCAATATTCGCGCAGAATGTGGTTTACTTGGATGCCCCTCAACCGCGCGGCCTGAAACCGGTCAGGGGGATATTGATCTTAAAGGCACACGGCGAACCTATCTGGTGCAGTCTATGGAGATAAAAGTCCATCAAGGCCCGCTTCCACCCGACAGACAAAACGCCTATGATGCAGTGTCCGTGTCGAAAGTTTTGCAACCCCACGAGCAAGAAGACGGCCAAGAGACACCAGAGGACTAGGCCAGATGCCCGGCTGGCCACTGCCTAATATATGTCGCTTGTTGCCGTTTGGCCTTGTCTGGGCGCTTGCCTTTGGCACCCTAGGCCTAGGATATTTGACCGCCTGCTCTGTCCCGCAAAACACTCAGGACACAGTTCATATTGGTGTGGCCACCAGTTTCAAACCTGCCCTCATGGCGATTACTGAAGCCTATGAAGCCCGGACCGCCTCTAAAATTATCCTGTCAGCCGGATCAAGCGGCCTGCTTTACGCCCAGATCGTTAA
>JARFRJ010000074.1 GCA_029287305.1 Hyphomonas sp.
CATCTTCATAGACCATAGAAAAGTTAACATCTCTTAGGATTTCCATGGGCGACACTGGCCGTTTCAGAACTCTAGGTTCTGTTTCTACAGATGCGCTGACCTGTTTGGGAATAGATTTAATTGGCGTCCCATAAGGCACAACACCGCCGCCGGAGCGATCCAAATCTCGCAAATAGAGCGTTTCCGGCACCCCCCGCGTTACAATCGTAATGCGATCCGCATACACTTCGCGCAATGTCACCTGATCAAGAATATCATCACCGATCCGCGCGACCAATTCACTATTATCCGGCAAAGTTATATAAGCGACGCCCCGACCATCCCCTAGGGCACGCGTGCCCTTCAGCTTCAAATTGAGACTTGTTTCAGGCGCAATTTCAATACTTAAATCCGGAACGGTCAGGGTGGGCTCAATCCCGGAAAAAAACGGATTTTGCGTGGTCAGAATAGAAAAGTCCTGATCGGCAAGGCCCGATGAGGTAAAGTCAACTTGTGGTCCGCTAAAAGCTGACGAGCCCGCTGCCGACGCTGTCCCCGCCGGACTCCAGAAATACCAGAGACTGCGCCCGACCAACATGGCCAGCAAAATAACGAGTAAAAATTCCAGGCAGACGCGCCCGACAAGCGTAAAGCTTGCAAGGCGCGGGGCCATAAAGGCAGGTATTGTTTCAAATTTCAAAATGGGTCGATATCCTTAAAACATCAGTTTAAAAGGTCTATCGCATTATTTCACTAAAATTTTGTATCTATTTGCTTAAAAAACGCGTTTTATCGAAAAAGAAAATTCCTGGCCTCGTTTGTAACTGTCCACAATGATCGAATTTTCGGTTCCAGATTGACGCGCCACATAGTCCGCGCCTGTAATATTGTTGAAATTGAACCCAAACGAATATTGCCCGCCCCGGAAGTCAAAATCGCGTGTATAGGCAATATCTAGGCTTAAAGGCGGCTCTTCGATAACCGCTGGCTGATTGGCAACAAGGCTTTCTGTCGTACGGATACGCTCACTGGCGAAATTAAACAGAAGACGGAAACTGGACCCGGCCTCTAGATTATCATAACCGGCTTGTAAATTCAGCACATGGTCAGACTGTCCCTGCAAGCTGCGCCCCTCAATGATGAAAGACGCGGCATCAATCACATCGCGCTCAATACGCCCGGCATTGAAATTGGACCTGACAACCTCCCCATCGGCGGACACTTCTGAGTCGCTGAAAGAGTAATTCCCTTTAAAGACAAAATCGCGTGACGCCAGAATATCCCAACCGAGCCAATCATGCAGAGGAAAAATCTTCTGATACTCAAGTTCAAATCCCATAAGCCGCGCTGAGGGCGCATTGATGAACGTATTGATCGGGATATCGATAGAGGAGGCCCCGACCTCTTCAATCGGGTTTTCCAAATCCTTGTAGAAACCGCCAATTGTCAGAAATTGATCGCGATCAAAATACCATTCCAGACGCACATCATAATTGTCCACCTGCGAGTTGATCAAAAACGGATTGCCTTGAAAATCTTCATCTGTCTCGGAATTGATAAACTGAACAAAAGCCAATTCTCGAAATTGTGGTCTTGTAATGGTTTGCGAAAACCCGCCGCGCAATTGCAGATTACCAGTAAAATTCCAAGTGGCTGTGACAGATGGCAAAAGGAAGCGTGAAGATATTTGCGCCTCAAGGGCACCATCATCATCCAAAGTTACATTGAATGTGTCAGAGACCTGAAGCGAATCTTCATAGCGCACGCCGCCAGACAGGCGAAAGCGATCATTGAAGCGAATATCCGCCGCAGCATAGAACGCATCAAGCTCCAGCGTGCCTCGGAAGGCTTCTGGGAATTGAGAGCCCCCAACTTCGCCGACCGCAAAGCCGGACGATGAGTTTCCTGTAATCGTATTTTCATTAAAGATGGCGTCTACGCGGCCCGTCTGAAATTCCGACGGCAAAGAGCCCTGAAAGTTAAAAATGCGCGTGAATGTGTCTCGTGTTGAATCCATATAGGTCCAACCAGCGGCCAGTTCAGCATCACCGCCGGGCAACCAAGCCGGGTTTAGAGGTAATTTCAAATCTATGCCGATGTCGCGCGTTTCATCATCAATTGTTGAAAATGTCAGACCAACATCATTGGCATCCTCCAATTGTAAAACCCCGTCAATACGGGCATTGGCGGCCCCGCCCTGCTCTTCAAATTGAATATTGGCCTGATAGGGGGCATCCCGCTCAGCTTGCGAATAGGAGGCATGCCAATTTATAGCAAAATCGTCTAACTCTCCCCAGAGATTACCAAGCGCGGGAAAGACATGCTCGCCCCGGCCTTGAAATGTCAATAATTGTCGCTCGAAAAATTCATAGTTTTCTATCCGAATGTCATTACCGACATCATCTTCAAAGCCTTCAAAAACACGTACTTCCTTAGCAGTAGAGCGGGTAATCAAGCCTGTAAGGGCAATCTCATGATTATTGAATGCCTCAAGACCCAATCCAACAAGCCCATTCAGCTTGGCTGTCATCTCTGTGCTTTCCCGGTCAAAATCATCATCAATACTTAGCGTTGATGTGACCCCTTCCTGGCCGATCAGTGCAACACCGGGTGTACCATCATTTCTGGTGTTTTGCACATTAATAGCGCGGCGACGCCCTTGTCGCGTATCCCATCCAAGTGAGTACCCGGCGGTTGCCGTCAGACCGAAACTGATATCAGGCGTAATGTCGAACCTTTGTCCGAGGGATACACCAAGCCCATAATCGGGTCCAACCAGACCTTCTTGCGCGATCAGCAAATTCGGATCTGAAAACGCAATACCAATGGAACGGTTCTCCTCTGAGGGAAGCGCATTGACGCGCGTCGTGCGGAAAGCCGCCGCCAAAGCCGGGGGCAAATCCCGCGTCCCATCATCAATCCCCAAATAATCAGAATTGCCGCCGCCATGATAAAGCAGACCATCCTGAATAGAGGTGACCGCGTTCACACTCCCGCTAAATTTGATATCCGCGAAAAATTGATCGGGAACCGCTTTTGTACGCAGCTCAATCAATCCGCCACCAAATTCAGCTGAAAATTGCGGTGACCATGTTTTCTGAACCAGAACAGAATCCAAAATAGCGGTCGGGAAAAGGTCCAAAGGGGCAACCCGGCGCAAAGGCTCCGGGCTAGGCAGAGGCGATCCATTCAGGGTCGCACTTGAATAGCGCTCATTCAGCCCCCGTACAAAGACAAATTTCCCTCTTGAAATCGTTAGTCCGGTGACACGTTTCAGCGCCGATGCGGCATCTGTATCCCCGGTCACACGAAAGTCTTCAGCATCAATCAGGCTGGATATTTCCGAGGTCGCTTTTTTCTCATCCGGGATGAAACGCCCGGTCACAACCACGGCGTCCAATTGGCGTGTATCTTCAACTTCTTCTGTCTCTGACTGTGAGGTATCGCCATCTTGCGCTTGCGCCAAACCACACAGCGCCATTGCCGATGACACCAGTAGAAGTGTCTTGAAACTTGTCTTACCCATATCTAGGCCTCTATATTTATTTATATGTCTACAGAAGAACCCGAAGCATTCGAAATGCTCCGGGTCCTTCTAATGAAATGTGTTTTATTCAGCAACTTCACTAAAGGTCCACCCGTCAAAAGAGGTGTCATCCGCCCCGCTGACTGCCCCCAGATATGTGCCTGCCTCTAGGCCTAATGCTGTTGGATCAAGGGCAGGAACCGCATTGATAACCGGGCCCGGAACGACGCCTGAAGCATTTGTCACAAATGTTTTCCCAGACAGATCGCTGGTGCCTTCAACTATATTGGTTGTAAATGTATCTGATAAATCGACAGGATCTCCAGCCTCTTCAATGAAGTTTGACCCGATATTATCAAGAAAGACACTTTCAAACCGTATACCTTCCGCGAGACCTACATCACCGCCGGAGACATTATCGAATGTGGCCGCATCATCAAGATCAAGACCCCCATCTTCAAAGCCGACAATAATCGAATTGACC
>JARFRJ010000118.1 GCA_029287305.1 Hyphomonas sp.
CCATGGATTACATCATCAATGGCGGTATGATCAAAAAGATTATTCTCTGTTGGCATAAGCGTCTGGCCTCAAACAATTGAGCGCGGCTCATCGCGCAGCAAAAGAAAGCCGGGCAAGGCCGCGACCAGCAGCATAATCACGCTTGCCAGTAGATAGACATAAGGGCTGTCAATCATCAGCGTGGTTAAGCCAACCGAGGCCGCCGAAGCATAGGCGGCCCGCCTTATAATCTTATTATCGGCCAGACTGCCCGTCACACCCATGGCGAGACTATAGGTGGCGAGCACAAAGGGGATGGACCAATTCATAAGGCCTGGATCGCCACTTAAGCTGGCTTTCAGAATAAGACCCGCAAACAGGCATGATAGAACAAGGCTGGCAAAGCGCCAGACATATTGGGAGGTGCGGTTGCCAATAGCGCCGCCGCCCGGCAAATCAGCGCCAAATAAGAGACGTAATAGGACGAAATGACCCGCCGCCCCGATCAGAATGAAGCTGATCCATAAAATGGGCAAAGCGCCGGGCCCGCCTATCAAGCCCGTGACAAAAATAAAGTGCAGACTATAAGCCAGAGCGGTCAACAGACCCCACAAGGCATAAAATCGCCCGGCCAATAAGGGCGATTGTTCGCCTGCCTCTGCCAATGTGCGTAAATAATCCAAGTCTTCCGGTCGATATAATGATTTCATGAGATGCCCCTATAAATATATCGCATAGTTTTTATTATTAGTTACTTTAAAAAGTAAAGTTGTCAATTATTATTTTGCTCTACACATATATAATTTCTGAAGTGGAACAGATTTTACAGGGGGACGCCTTCGAGCTTTCGAGCTTTTCGTTTTGAGCGTCTTATTTTAGCCATCAAAATCTTGTGCGAAATGACAAAACTCTTCAATCACGCGACTGATCTTGTTTTTCACACTGTCAAACCGACGGTTTTTAGTGCGCTTGCCTTCATGCATATATAGCGCGCGGTTAATTTCAATTTGCAGCGCATGACTATGCTTATCTGGCTGCCCATAATGCTGTGTGCTATAGC
>JARFRJ010000336.1 GCA_029287305.1 Hyphomonas sp.
CGCCGCCTTCATATAAGTCATAATTTCCAAACGCGTTCGCTTCAAAAAGACGGGTTTCCTCAAGCTCAGCGAGCAAAGTATCCTCAAGCGGAATGGCCTCATCATTGACATCTGAGGGCCCCCAGGCCCCCATTATTTTGGGGGTGAACAAAATATCTGCATGTTTGCCTGTGCGTATAATCGGCCAAGAGAGGCTGCTGCCAACTGAGGCCAAAAAGCGCGATACACTTTCTTTACCTGAGGCAATTACATCCAAATTATAATAATCACCCCTTACCTCCGCAAAGGGCTCCAAGACGAAACCAGCTGGCAAGACACGGGCCATCTTCCATTCAGCGCTGGCGGTAAAGCGATGGCTGTCAGGGTTTATGTCCGGTGTGCGTCCGGCCTCGCGATCGCGTGTGAGCAAAGCCGCAGAGGCCGTGACATCAAGGCGGCCAAACTGTTTGAAATCAAATAGATATTGTGAGAAGGTAATCGGTGCAAAAGCGTGTGTCTGTGAGAATCCTGGATCATCTTTCCGCAAATCCTGAAAGGCCAGAAGCGTCGTTTCGCTATAAAAATTCTGGGTTTGGCCTATCGCATAGATTTGCGACAGCAAGGTTTGTGGTTGACTGTCATAAAGCCCACGAAACTCGCGGTCCCCGTCAATGGAATAGCGACGAATGAACAAATCATGGCTGGCGCGCTCAACACCAAACCCCCAAGTCAAGAAATCAGTAAGTGCAAATTCGCCCTGGCCAAAAACATGCCCACGAATTTTTTCATCCCCGAAATTAATCCCATTATTATTGAAGTCTGAGTCATAGGTGATACTGGCTTCTATATTCATTTGCCCTGACCAAAAACGCTTGCGGAACTCCGCTTCAAGGCGCGGGCGCACTTGTGTGTAGAAAAAAGGTGTCACGGTTATATCGGCGGAGGGTGAGATGACCTGATAATAGGGCTGTCCGTATATGAGGCCAAGCCGTCCGGAACCGCCAATACGCGGAACCAGCAGACCAGAGCGTTTCCCGGCTGAGGGATCTGGATGAAAAAAGTATGGCAGGTAAATAATTGGTAGCCCGCCGATTTCCAAAATCGCATCGCGATAGAAAATCATATCATTATTTTTGTTGAGACTGGCCTTGCGGGCGCGTAACACCCAGGTCGGGCGACTTCCGGTCTCCTTGCAAATTTCGCAGGCCGTATAGATAGCCTGTTCCAGCCGATCAATGCCATCGGGTTGGCGTATGGCGATATTGGCAGAGGCAACACCGCCCTCCGGCAGACGTGTCGAAAAGCCAATCGCATAACCTTCTTCCAGAGCCTGGCCGACCTCCGCTTCATCGGCATATTGCTGAGTACCGTCCTCATAAGTGATCACAACATTACCAAGCGCCCGCACTTTGCCTGTGCGCTGATCATAAATCACCTGATCGGCTTGCATATAGCGCGTTCCATATTGAGCTTCGACATTACCCGTGGCGATACGAATATCGCCTTCTTCACTGATCTCATCGGCAACAAGAATAACTTGCGATTCCGGCTGAGCTTCGGCGCACGTCAGGAAATACAGCATAAAGATCAGGCAAAGCAATAAGCGCAGTCGAGGCAAGGGGATATCTCCAAACAGGCTATTGTTTGGCATAGGCGCAGGTTTGGCTCAAGTCTACACCCTTTTCCGGCCTAATCGAAAATAGGGGCGCTTTTTCACGAGACTGGAAAATTTACAGAGCCCGCATGGCCAGCCCGCCTGACAGGGTCACGGCCCGCTCACTCAGCTCAAGTTCTACCAATATTGCAGCACATCTGACAGAGCCAAGGCCCGCCGCGCGGGCAATCTCATCAATCGGAAGCGGTGTCAGGCTGAGCGCCTGATAGACCGCGCTAATCTGATCTTCCGGAAACTGCAAAGCGGGCTCTTCATCCTCGAAAAGCGGGGGATTTGGCATTTGCAGCTGGGTCTGGCCAAGCATGCCCAGAACCTCCAAGACATCGTCCGGGCTGCGGACCAGAGTTGCCCCTTCACGGATCAGCCGGTTCGTCCCCTGGGCACGTGGTTCCAAGGGAGAACCAGGCACAGCCATGACCTCGCGGCCCTGTTCATTGGCGGTGCGCGCCGAAATTAAAGACCCGGACCGCTCCGCCGCTTCAACAACGATCGTTCCAAGGCAAAGACCTGTGATAATCCGATTGCGACGCGGAAAATCCCTGGCCGTGGCCTGATGCCCAAAAGGACTTTCTGAGACAATCGCGCCCTGCTCGCGAATAGCGTGATAGAGATTATCATGCTGGCGTGGATAGATGTGGTTGATCCCACCGCCTAAAACGGCCACTGTGCCGGTTGCAAGGCTTGCCCCATGGGCTTCCCCATCAATACCCAAAGCCAGACCTGAGACGATAATAAAACCCGCCTGACCAAGTGCCCCGGCAATATCTCGCGTGATTTTCCGTCCTGCCGCAGAGGCATTTCGGGCCCCGACAATTGCAACCGCCTTGCTTTCAAACAGCGCTGGCGACCCCGAAATTGTCAATATAGGGGGAGGCGGGTCCACCATTCTCAAAAGCTGGGGATAATCCGGTTCGCAATGGGCAACCAAGCGTGCACCATAGGCTTGCGTGGCGTCAATTTCGGCTCTGACTTCATCTGTATCCGGGATCACCAGTTTACGCTTGCGTCCGGCCCGTCTTGCCAGCCCCGGCAAGGCATCCAAAGCCGCTTTCGCGCTACCAAAACGGCTTAGCAGGCTGGCAAAGGTTACCGGTCCAATCGATGATGTTCGCGCCAGCCGGACCCAGTCCAGCCGCTCGGCGTCTGATAAAAGCGTCAACCCAGCCATCAAGGCTTGCCTTTGGGGGCGCCAAAGCGCGGTTCCACGCCTTTTAGGAGCCGCCCGATATTGGCCCGATGGGTCCAGAAGACGAGTATTGACAGGATAAATAGGAGGATCACTGCAAACTCTGTCTCGCCGAGGAGAAATGCACCGATCGGGACGCAGCCCGCCGCCAGAAGGGCCGCCAAAGAGGATATACGTGTCAAAAGAAAGATACCGATCCATATCGGTAGACCGACGATAAAAGCTTTCCAAGACGCGACGGCCAGCAAAGCGGCATAGGTGGCCACGCCCTTGCCCCCTTTAAATTTGAGCCAGACAGGATAGCAATGGCCCAAAAACGCAAATGCGCCCGCGATCAAACCGGCCTGACGATCAAACAGCATGCTGAAAACAAGAACGGCCAATCCGGCTTTCAGACCATCCAGCAATAATGTTGCCAGCGCTAAATCCTTACGTCCCGTGCGCAACACATTTGTCGCACCAATATTGCCAGAGCCAATTTCACGTATATCGCCAAGACCTGCCAGACGGGTGACAACTAGACCAAAAGGAATGGACCCAGCCAGATAACCGATGAGGGCGGCAAAGATGAAACTCATAGCTTTCTTACTTTCACGCTCTAGAAACAGAAGATGCGGGAAAGCTACTCCTGCCCCGGGCGTGTCGCAAGACAAATCTCCGCGAATTAACCAATTACAATTTCAGGTTTTATGATTTCTATCACCATCTAAATATAGTCCGGCCAAATACAGTCTGGCAAAGCCTAGGTTTGAGGTACCAGACAGGTTTAAGAAAAAGACCATAACTATCTTAAGACAGGCTGCATCTTTTATGCATGATATATTGGGACAATACTAGGCATATCACGCCTCATAAGCCCATTTGGCGCACGGCCAGATCCCGCATGATCTCTTCAGACCCGCCGCCAATAGCGATCACTTTCACCTCGCGATAGGCGCGCTCGACGACATTGCCACGTAAATATCCAGCCCCACCAAGAATTTGCATGGCCTCAGAGGCGACAAATTCGAGCATTTTAGTGGTGTGGAATTTCAGCTTGGCAATATCGCCGCCAATACCCGGCTTGTCCTCATTGGCCATCCAGCAGACCTGATTGAGATAGGCATCACAGGCATCTATACGTGCTGACATATCGGCGATTTTATGACGTATAACTTGATGCTTGATGAGCGGCTGGCCGAAAGTTTCGCGCTGCTGAGCCCAGTCTATACTTTCTTGCAGGCACAGCTTGGCCATGCCGAGCGCGGTTGCTGATAAGCTTATGCGTTCGGGATTAAAATTATGCATAATCGAGAGGAAACCTTCGCCCTCTTTGCCCAGAAGACGGCGGGCCGGAAGGCGACACTCATCAAAAAACAGTGTGGCCTGATTGGAACACCACCATCCCATTTTACGCTCCAGCGCGATGCGTGAAAAGCCCGGATCATCCTTGCGTACCAGAAACAGAGAAATCCCTTTTATTCCGGGTCCGCCCGTGCGTGCGCCAACAACAAACGCATCACTGTCCATACCGGTCGTAATGAAGGTTTTTGAGCCGTTCAGGATATAATCGCCTCCCTCCCGTCTGGCCGTGGTTTT
>JARFRJ010000397.1 GCA_029287305.1 Hyphomonas sp.
GAAAAAGTGCGCGAAGCGGTCGCTATTCTGGATGCCTGCGAGACGATTGATTTTGAATATGAAGGCGATATGGCCGCCGATGTCGCCTTAAGTCGAAGTCAGCATCTGGCCTATCCCTTCTCACGCCTGACTGGCCCGGCCAATGTCCTGATCATGCCGGCCATTCATTCTGCTTCTATTTCAACAAAACTCCTTGGCGCTTTGGGGGGAGGGACCGTCATAGGCCCAATGCTGTTAGGGCTGGATAAGCCTGTTCAGATTGCCAGTTTCGGGGCGACCGTCTCTGATATTGTCAATCTGGCGACGATTGCCGCTTTTGATATAGATGGTGTCTGTGGCAGCGACCGCGCGTAGAGGGATCATTAGGGACTTACGCTTTAGCGGTTTTCGCCTGAGAATCGTTTTCTAGCGGTGGCGTGGACTTACCGGTTAGCCAGTCCGGGCCATAGTGCATCAGATACAGGATGATCAGGGCGGGCGGTATTGTATAGAGCGCTGTAATGAGGAAGAACTGAGCCCAGCCGACCGTTTCCGCCAGCGGGCCAGACGTCGCTGTGGCGACAAGCTTGCAGAAGAAGGAATAGGCTGAGCTTAACAGGGCGTATTGCGTCGCGGCAAATTGGCGATCCACCAAAGAGGATAAATAGGCGATAAACACAGCCCCGACATAGCCCGCGGCCAAATTATCTGCCAAAATGACACCTAGGAGCGCCCATTTATTGGGCGTGTTAACAAGCGCGCCTTGCACCCCATTGGCCGCCGCATCAAGACCCGGCCCAGCAGCCAGGGCCAGCGCCGCAAATGCTCCATTTGTTAAAAGTGTCAGGCCCGCGCCCCATAATAAAGCAGGCAGTAGGCGGAATTTCACCGCTATAAATCCGCCCAGAAATCCACCCAAAACGATCGGCCAAGGGCCAAAAATTCCTTGTATCCAGCCGACCGTTTGCGCACTATAGCCCAAATCTGCATAGAAAGGGCTCGCCATAACCCCCATCGTGAAGTCACTGATACGGTACAGGGTGACAATGCCGGAAATGGCGATCAGCCAGACCCCATAACGGGCTAAAAATTGCCAAAAAGGTTCAAATATGATGCGCCTGATATGGCTTAAATAGGAGGCGGTGGCAGCATATTCTTTAGGAATCAGATGCTCTTGTGAAGGTTCCTTGATCACGAAAATGACGATGGTCAGGATTACCGCCATGGCGATAGCCATGACCAGATAGGCGAGGTTAAAACTGCTATATCCGGCCAGCACCATGCTGAACCCGGCAAACATAATCGCCAGACGGTATCCCAGAATATAGACCGCCGCCATATTCGCCTGTTCATCGTCTGGGGCCGATTCAATGCGCCACGCATCTACGGCTATATCAAGCGTTGCGCCAGAAAAAGCGAGAATAAGCGCCCCAATCACCGTCAAGCGCAAAGCTGTGGCCGGATCAGACAGGCCAATCAGGCTAAGGCCAAGAATTGTCCCGCAAATCGCTAGAGCCATCCAACTGCGTCTTTGCCCGAGGCCTGATAGGATCGGTAAATGAACCCCATCAACCACCGGAGCCCAAAGAAATTTCAAGGAATAGGCAAAGGAAACCGCATATAGTCCGCCAATTGTTGAACGCTCTATTCCAACCTCTCTCAGCCAGAAAGACAGTTTTGAGAACACCATCATAAGCGGCAAGCCAGACGCAAAGCCAAGCACCAGCATCGCGGCCATTGACCATTTTAGATATGGTGTGATGCTGGTACGCCAGCCTGTCCGTTTCAACTTTTCAAATATATTGCTTTCGACCACAGCTCTGGCTTCCTTGCTAGAAATAGATGGCGTACTTTCTTGCAACTATGTCCGGCTTTGCAGGTCCTCGCAATAGGGCTTTGTCATATCACCCGAAACGTGGGCGTTCAGTCCATTATATAAGTGGATACAGCAAGCTTGATCGGCAAGCTTGAGCGGCAAGCCTGTTAACGCCAAGCCCGCTAGAACTGCATACACGCCGCAGGTAAGCGCTTTGAAAGCGCGCTTTAAGAAGTCGCTCGGATGGGCGTGATAGCCCGCGAGAGGATCGGACAATCTCAGCAAATAGAGGAAATTTGAATATTACTGTGTTGGCGAGAGTGACCCCTAATAGACTAGCCTTTCTTTTTGTGTAGGCCGATCCGCCCTCACAGTGCCCCCCAAGGGGGTACCCGGCAAACGGCGGCGATAACTTAACGCTTCGGCAATATGCAGCCGACGGACACCAACCGAGCCCTCCAGATCAGCAATTGTGCGCGCGACCTTCAAAACGCGGTGATAGCCGCGCGCACTGAGATTGAGCTTTAGGGACGCCTCTGTCAGAAGTTGATGCCCGCCCTGATCCGGGGCTGCAAATTTTTCCAATTGTTCAAGACTGGCATCGGCATTGATAGCGCGTCGCGTGCCTTCGGGGGCGGCACCATAGCGCTCAGACTGGCCTTCCCGGGCGCGGCAAATACGCTGTCGAATATTGGCGCTGCCTTCAGAGGGGGTAGGCAGCGCCAAATCCAACGCCGTCACGGGAGGCGTTTCAAAAAACAGATCCATACGATCCATAAAGGGGCCGGAAATACGCGATTGATATTTTAGCTGGCAGGCTGGTTTTAACCGGCAGGCACTTTCAGCCGGACCGCCGCCACAACGACAAGGGTTCATCGCGGCGATGAGTTGAAAACGAGCAGGATACTTCACATGCCGATTGGCGCGGGCAATGACGACGTCTCCGCTTTCCAATGGCTGGCGTAAAGCGTCGAGTGCCTGGCTGTTAAACTCCGGCAATTCATCCAGAAACAGGACACCATGATGCGCCAGCGATACCTCGCCTGGCAAAGCTTTCATCCCGCCGCCAACCAGCGCAGCCATGGACGCGGAATGATGCGGCGCACGAAACGGGCGGATGCGCGATAACTGCCCGCGTTCCAATAGGCCAGCAATGGACTGTATTTGGCTTACCTGAAGTAATTCATGCGCCGATAGCGGTGGCAAAAGCCCGGGCAAGCGTTCCGCCAGCATGGATTTTCCCGCACCCGGGGGACCGCTCAATAGAAGATTATGCCCCCCCGCCGCGGCAATTTCTAGAACGCGTTTGGCCATATCCTGACCTTTGACATCGCGTAAATCAGGCCCTGACACTGTACTGACAAGCTCACCCTTTTGTGGCGGTGTGAGAACTGCCCGCCCAGTAAAGTGATTGATAAGCGCGATCAAAGTGTCGGCGGCAATGACAGAGCCGCCTGCCCAGGCCGCTTCTGGACCACATATGGCCGGGCAAATCAGACTGAGCTCCATCGCTTCGGCCGCCATTGCCGCCGATAAGACGCCATGCGCTTGGCCGAGGCGTCCATCCAGAGACAATTCTCCAATTGGCGCATAACCGCGCAAGGCATCGCCTGAAATCGCGCCCATCTCAACCAATATGGCCAGAGCAATGGCCAGATCATAATGACTGCCTTCTTTGGGCATATCAGCTGGTGCCAGATTAACGATGATCCGCTTTGGCGGTAAGCCAAGACCAATGGCAGCAAAAGCGGCGCGCACCCTTTCCCGGCTTTCTCCCACCGCTTTATCGGGCAAGCCCACAATCGTAAAATAGGGCGCAGAGCCGGATAATTGCACTTGTACGTC
>JARFRJ010000411.1 GCA_029287305.1 Hyphomonas sp.
ATGTGTATAAGAGACAGGAGCACGCCTGACCCATATGCTCTGGGGATGCAAAGCCTTTTAAAGGCAAAGCCAGTTTAAAGCGTGTCCTAGCCATTCCTAGCCGTCCGGTCCGGTCTCATTCTTATGCACTAATCCAGATAATTCGCATGAGTCTCCGCAAATTTCAGCCTTGGTATCGACATCGACCCGGCGCCATAATCTGCTATGGAGACTAGCCCCCCCTTTTTCAGCTGGCCAGCTGAGGCGGTTTGGAGAACCGATCGAAGACTTCAAATAAAGCCATTCCCGCCGCCATGGCCGCCAGAAAGATAAGAATTTGCGTACCCCCAATCGCAAGGCCTGCAATCGCTGGGCCCGGACAGAGACCAACCAGACCCCAACCTATGCCGAATAGAGCCGCACCCGTCATCAGTCGCGCGTCAAGGTCAGTACGGGTGGGCAATTGAAATCTGTCAGCAAAAACCGGGGCTTGGCGTTTGAGTACAAATCGATAGCCAATCGCTGTGACGATCAGCGCGGCCCCCATCACCAGAGCGAGGGACGGATCCCATTGTCCGAACACATCCAGAAATGAAATGACTTTGGCCGGATTTGTCATTTGAGATACAACCAGACCAAGGCCAAAGATTAAGCCTGCAAAAAAGGCGGTTAATTTTTGCATATTCAGCTCCCAAGCAATCTGACAAGCACCACAGTTAATATGCCGAACGCCATAAAAATAACAGTTGAAACAATGGACCGCGCCGATGTGCGCGATATCCCACAGACACCGTGACCACTGGTGCAGCCTGATCCCAAACGCGTTCCAAATCCAACCAGTAAACCGCCGACTATTATCGTGACCGTGCCGGCGTTCAGGGTAAATTCTGGCATACGCCCCGTAATACTGAGCCAAATAAGGGGCGCCCCAATAAGACCAAGCACAAACAGGCCGCGCCAAATACGATCATCCACCGGAGCCACCATCATGCCCGAAGCTATGCCGCTAATCCCCGCAATCCTGCCATTGAGCGCCATCAGCAACACGGCTGAAACCCCAATCAATATGCCGCCAATCATTGCCGATACTGGCGTAAATTCTGTCATCTCAAGACCCTTTCGAAACTGCCCTGTCTATCTGCTTTGCACGCTATATTTTCCAATAAGTTGATCATCATCAAATCATACATGCCGCGGACACGTCAAATTAGCATCTGGATAGATGGAAGCAAGCCATGATAAACGGTTTTCAGACAGTTGTAGCGGCGATAGATATTGATGATGAACTTTGGAATGTCGTCCTTAAAACCGCCGCAGACGTAGCGAATAGATATGGCGCTAAACTTCATGTCGTTGACGCCTGGCCCGTGAAAGCGGGCATAGGGTTCGCTTATGCTCGGCACGCCGATATTGCTGAGATTGAAAAGGACGAAACCGAGCGTCAAAAGCGACTTGCAGAACTGGAACGGCGCGTTACACGGGTCGCTGTCAACGCAATCGTCATGGCGCCGGTGGGCGATAAGACGGATACTTTGGAAACATATCTTGAAAATGAGAAAGCTGATCTTCTTATTATCGGCTCACACCAGAAAGGCCCTCTAAAGAAATTGCTTAGCGGGTCTGTGTCTTCTGAGCTTATAAAGCACGCGCCTTGCGCCGTTTTGGTCGTCACAAAGGCTTTCGCGGAAAAACAGACCTCCCAAACGTGACCCCCAAATATGTAATGCCCAAATGTGATTGGCGACTAAAACTCTCTTGGCTTCAAACCCATTAGGGTTGCACATGGCTTTCAAGATTTCGCAGGACCGTTCGCGCATTAAAAGCAAAGACATCATCTGATGGTTTTTCGCCTTGGAACAGGCTTATAAAGGCCACCGCCTCATAACGCTTGGACTCGTAAAGGTGCGCCGATGAATCGCAATAATAGCCATATCCATAATAAGGAAATAGCGCCCCATAGGGTCGATAATAGAAGCAAGGAGCCGTTTCTATGGTTTCGATATACTTCGTGTGACACTCCGTCTCCGAATCGAGCACACGAAAGTAATCATACCTTGTGCCAGCGTAATTTCGGCCATTCGGTATAGCAGGAAATTCTCCACAGTTGCTCTGGGGGTTGAGGGGCTGCCATTATAGGAAACCCGATATCGGTCATCTTCTATCTTTTGATCCAAATAGCCAAAGTCTGATCCATTTACGGCCTGATAGACAGGCTGTGTGGCGCAACCCGCCAGCCATAATCCGATAAAGATTGCGGCCAGTATGTGCTTCATAGGGGTATCTCCGGGAGATGGATGACGGGGAA
Source organism: Hyphomonas sp. (assembly GCA_029287305.1). Taxonomy (GTDB): domain Bacteria; phylum Pseudomonadota; class Alphaproteobacteria; order Caulobacterales; family Hyphomonadaceae; genus CALLCD01. The sequence continues at coordinate 2,285 of JARFRJ010000411.1, forward strand.
ATTCATCTATGCCCCGCTAGAGCGGGGTCCTCTTGATGAAGGTCAAATGCAATGACGCACAATTGGAAAATGCTTCCGGCTCGAAGGGTCTTTCCTATCAACTTTCCTTATCCCCTTATGGAGCTTATCGCGGCGCTTGCATTGGCCTTCTGACTGGTCTCGAACGAGGCTGGAAAGGTCGCAGCGACCGGAATGGATCAAGGGTTTTGGGGTTTTGAACAATTGGCCTGATTGGATTGCTCGGCGGCCTCGCCATGTTGATTGTTAGCTCATATATGCTCCAACAGGGCTGGCTTTGGCTCACGCCTTTTCGATAAAGGCTTCAATTTCAGGTGTCGTTTGATGAACGATATCACGACCGATCTCTGCAATGAGCCGCTCTTTGACATGATCGGTTAATCGACTTCTAAGAACTCCGATCGTGGTTTTATCAGCAATAATGACCAAAGCTGAATACCGACCCTTTTGCGCCCAATCATCCAGTTTCGTCGCCAAATCAGCGACAAAGCGCTGTTCTGCGATATCATGTATATTCGTAATTTCACCCGCGCCGCGGCGATCTGCAAAGGCTTTAAACCGCCCCGGACGTTCAAGTCCGTCGGCAGATAGATCGCTTGGATCAGCCTCTCCATGAGCAACCGTTTGAAGGCTGATTATATCCTGATCGCCCTTATTCTCCAGGACCAAATATTTTTGTCCGTCGCTCACAAGGATCCAAGTTTCAGGGGCAAGTTTCATATGATGTCTCCTGTGTCAAAGCCGCAATGTCAGCATACAGGCAGGCTTTACAATTGATTTTGGTCAAAGGCGTCATTCGCAGGTAAGGCAAATATTCTGTCTCCTTCTTTGACAGGTCATCTCAACAGCTATGAGCGCACTGCCCAAAACAGATCGGCCGAGAGGTCAAATATCCGCGATTAATGGATCAATTGTTGATGTAACCTTTGACGGCGTTCTTCCAATGAAACGGTCATGCCTTCGCGCCGATAATCAGGCACAGACACTTCTCGAGGTCGCCGACCTTCTGAATGTATCCACCGCGCGCGCCATTACACTTGGCGAAAGCGCTGATCTGGCGCTCGGAACGCGCGTCGAAACTATCGGACAGGCTTTGTCTGCCCCAGTTGGGGTTCAACTGCTCGGTAGAATGTTAAGCGGATTGGGGCGACCTATTGATGATGGGCCCGATATTTCACAATTGGAGCGAAGATCGATTCATCCTCCGCCGGTCCCGCTTGCCCGGCGTCGCAAAGCTGAGGGTCTGTTTGAAACCGGGATCAAAATTATTGACTTGCTTTGCCCGATGGAGCGTGGAGGCAAGTCTGGATTGTTTGGCGGAGCTGGCGTCGGAAAGACCGTCCTTATTGGCGAAATCATTCATAATATGGCGTCGGCTTATGGCGGCATCAGCCTGTTTTGCGGTATTGGGGAACGTTGCCGTGAAGCAGAAGAACTGTACCGCGAACTAGAGGATGCGGGCGTTCGGAAAAATACAGTTCTGGTATTTGGCCAAATGAATGAGGTTCCGGCCATTCGATGGCGAACCGGCCACACGGCTATGACGATTGCAGAGTACTTTCGGGACGATCTTGGAAAAGATGTCTTGGTATTGATCGATAATATTTACAGGTTCATTCAAGCGGGCGCGGAAGTTAGTGCCTTGCTCGGACATGCGCCCTCCCGGGTGGGGTACCAGCCGACACTGGGCTCTGAAATTGCCGACCTTGAAGAACGTATCTGTACCACTGACCACGGATCAATGACCTCCATTCAGGCTATTTACGTCCCGGCAGATGATTTTACCGATCCCGGGGCAACGCACGTATTTTCTCACCTTTCTGCGTCGATCATTTTGTCTCGGGCGCGCGCCGCAGAAGGCCTGTACCCGGCAATCGATCCGATCAGATCGCGATCCAACCAGCTGAGCCCTGCAATTGTTGGTGCGCGCCATTATACCATCGCTCAGAGCGTGCGCAGAACACTTGCGGATTATGAATGCCTGAAGGATATCTGTCTCTTATACACATCTCCGAGCC
>JARFRJ010000420.1 GCA_029287305.1 Hyphomonas sp.
CTCTTCTAGCCTGGCCCGGTCTTTTTGGTCTTCTTTTTGGTGTGCTTTTCGGCCTTCTAATCCCCATCGCCTCAGCCCAGGAGACCGATCCCCAGCCATCCGAGGCCCCTTGGTCCATGGCGGATAAATATTGGGGCAAAGCAGACATGGCCGCATCCCGCAAAAAGGTTCAGGCCATGAATGGCGGTCTGAACACATTTATGATCATGGCTGACCGATTGGAGGTCCAGTCCTCAGACGATGAAGAGACACTGATCTGGGACGCTCAAGGCTGGTATGGAGGGGATGTCAACAAGCTCTATCTCAAATCCGAAGGTGAGGTTTCCCTTAAGCAAGACAAAATCGAGGATGCAGAGCTTCAAGCCCTGTGGTCACGGGCTATGTCGCCGTTCTGGGATATACAGACCGGTGTGCGTCAGGATTTCGAGCCGAAGGGACGCACCCATGCCGTTCTCGGCGTTCACGGGCTTGCGCCTTACTGGTTTGAGGTGGACGCTGCCGCCTTTATCAGTACGCACGGCGATATTAGTGCGCGAATTGAAGGCGAGTATGACTTGCGCCTGACCCAAAGACTGGTATTGCAGCCGCGCGCTGAAATTGAGCTGTCAGCGCAGAATATACCGGAACTTGAAATTGGGTCAGGCTTGACAGGTATCCATACTGGCATTCGTCTTCGCTATGAATTCAAGCGTGAGCTCGCGCCTTATATCGGGGTCGAATGGCAAGGCCATTTCGGTAAGACGAGAGACTTCATCAAGGCCGCAGGCGGAGAGAGTGACCAAATTGTCGCCGTCGCTGGCCTTCGCGCCTGGTTTTAGAGCGTATCCGAGTGAAAATACAACCGACCAAATCCAAGCAGACCGCTAGGGCGTTAAGCGACAAAAAAATCCAATATGGCTAAGCGAGTGACCTCATGACCTCTTCCCCCACCCCAGACACCCCGCACTCCGATCACGATCACTGTCATCATCCTGATACTGCGCCCGAGCCGGGAAAAACCTATGATCTTGTGCCAAGTGATTTTGACGGCATGGTTTATACCTGTCCGATGCACCCCCAAGTGCGCGATATTCGCAATTCCGGATGTCCTATTTGCGGAATGGCGCTGGAACCGGAAAGCTTAAAAGCGGGCATGGTGGAAGACACATCCGAACTGGATGACATGATCCGCCGTTTCCGGGTATCGGCTCTGTTCAGCTTTCCCTTGTTCATTTACACTATGGGCGATCTCATTCCCGGGCGTCCCTTTGAACATATCATTCCGAGCAATTGGGCGCAGGGTCTGCAATTATTACTTGCAGCTCCAGTTGTTCTATGGGGGGGCTGGCCATTTTTCTTGCGGGGATTTCAATCCCTGAGATCGCGAAATTTGAATATGTTCACGCTGATTGCGCTCGGTGTGGGCGTCGCCTTTGTCTATTCTGTGGTGGCGACGTTTGCGCCCGGCATCTTTCCGGAAACTTTCCGCAGTGCAGACGGCCATGTTGCCATCTATTTTGAAGCCGCCGCTATTATTGTAACGCTTGTTCTATTGGGGCAGGTTCTCGAATTAAGAGCGCGCAGCGCTACATCAGGGGCGATCAGAGCCTTGCTTGAGCTTGCGCCGCCAACTGCCCGCCTGATCCAAGAAGATGGGCGGGAAGCGGATGTAGACATCAAGGATGTTCAGGTCGGCAACCGGCTTCGCGTGCGTCCAGGTGAGAAAATCCCGGTCGATGGTGAGGTTCTGGAAGGACATAGCAGTGTCGATGAATCCATGGTCTCTGGCGAGCCAATTCCCGTTGAAAAACGCAGCGGTGACCCCCTCACAGGCGGCACAGTCAATGGCACGGGCTCCCTGACCATGACCGCAATACGGGTCGGCAATGATACGATGCTGTCCCAAATTGTCCGAATGGTGGCAGACGCCCAGCGCTCACGCGCGCCCATTCAAAAGCTCGTCGATACCGTATCGGGTTATTTTGTGCCCAGCGTCATTGTAATCGCTATTATGACTTTCAGCATCTGGGCGGTTTTGGGGCCTGATCCTGCCATGGCTTTCGCGATCGTCAATGCGGTTGCCGTTCTGATCATTGCCTGCCCGTGCGCCTTAGGGCTCGCTACGCCCATGTCGATTATGGTGGGCATGGGCAAGGGCGCACAAAATGGCATCCTCATCAAAAATGCCGAAGCGCTGGAGACTTTTGAAAAAGTCACGACCATTGTGGTCGACAAGACCGGCACCCTAACCGAAGGCAAGCCAAAGCTTGTCACACTCAAAGCAGCAGGCGGATTTGATGAGGCGGCGTTATTGGCCAATATCGCCGCTGTCGAAACCGCCTCAGAACATCCCCTCGCCCAAGCCATTGTCGCAGGTGCAAAAGAGCGCAAGCTTTCATTTTCACTGGCAGACGCTTTCCAGTCAGTTACAGGGGAAGGCGCAGAGGGTCAGGTTGAAGGAGCCCGCATTACGATTGGCAATACCCGGATGATGCGCCGCGTCGGTGCGCATAATCCCGACTTGGAAACCCTGGCAGAGACGTTGCGAAGCGAGGGGAAGACAGTGATGTTTGCCGCCGTTGATGGCATATTTGCAGGCCTTGTCGGTGTGGCCGATCCTATCAAGGAGACCTCAAAAGCGGCAATTGACCAGCTTCATGCCGAAGGGCTGAAAATTGTCATGCTGACAGGCGACAGCCGGGCTACGGCTGAAGCGGTCGCTCTCCAGCTTGGAATTGACGAGGTGCATGCGGACGTTTCCCCTGAAGACAAGAACCGCATCGTGCGTGAGTTGCAGGCGACGGGCGCAATTGTTGCCATGGCGGGGGATGGGATCAATGATGCCCCCGCGCTGGCACAAGCCGATGTCGGTCTCGCCATGGGGACAGGCACGGATGTGGCTATGGAAAGCGCGGGCGTTACCCTAGTTAGGGGCGATATTATGGGGCTTGCGAAAGCCCGCCGCCTCAGCTGCGCGACGATGGGGAATATCCGTCAGAATTTGTTTTTCGCCTTCATTTATAACGCTCTTGGCGTCCCCATCGCGGCAGGCATTCTGTATCCCATGTTTGGATTGTTGCTTAGTCCAATGATCGCGGCTGCGGCAATGAGCTTGTCATCCGTGTCCGTTATCACCAATGCGCTGCGCCTTCGCAGCCTTAAGCTCTAGGGCGTAGACCTATAAACTAAAATATGACTAAATTTCTTTATCGGCGTTGGGTCACCGTCTCAATTTGCCCTTTTGCATTATCGGCAAGAGGATATAAGCTGTCATAAGAGGCCGATATCAAGAAATTATGCGGTAAAGCTGGTCTGTAAAAAAGTAACACATAA
>JARFRJ010000445.1 GCA_029287305.1 Hyphomonas sp.
TGTATAAGAGACAGGACCAAAGTAGCGCAAGTACGTGATTTGGCCCGCCGCAATGAGCACCCCCTACGCTGCGATTTGGAAAGAGAAGATTAATTATGCCCTCCCTTACCCCCAGCCTTGAAACTGTCATCGAAACGGCGCTGTCCAATGCAGCCAAGATGAAACATGAATATGCCACTTTAGAGCATTTATTACTGGCCCTACTTGAGGACACGGATGCCGCCGAGGTTATGGAAGCATGCAATGTCAATATGGAAAAGCTGCGCAATGACCTCATCAATTATATTGAGCAGGAATTATCCGGCCTGATCTCCGAGGACAGCAATGGGCGTGTGCAGCCAACAGCCGGGTTTCAGCGCGTAATCCAGCGGGCCATTCAACATGTTGATATTTCAGGACGCGATGAGGTCAGCGGCACGAATGTGTTGATTTCCATTTTCTCTGAGCGGGAAAGTCATGCGGCCTATTTCCTACAGGAACAGGATATGACGCGCTATGATGCGGTCAGCTATGTCTCCCATGGCTCCGCGAAAAAGCCGGGCATGTCGAAGGAAAAACCTGTGCGCGGTGCCAATGAACAGGCTGGATCCGCCGACGCCAAAAGCCCCAATGCCCTGGCCACTTATTGCGTCAATCTAAATGAGAAAGCCCGTAAGGGAAAAATTGATCCTTTGATTGGGCGTGAATTGGAGGTTACCCGCTGTATTGAAGTCTTGTGCCGGCGACGCAAGAATAATCCCATATTAGTGGGCGATCCGGGTGTCGGAAAGACGGCCATTGCCGAAGGGCTCGCCCTGAAAATTGTCGAGGGTCAGGCCCCTGAAATTCTCAAAGATGCTGTCATCTGGTCTCTGGACCTTGGCACGCTCTTGGCCGGAACGCGCTATCGCGGCGATTTTGAGGAACGTCTTAAAGCGGTCATGAAAGACTTGGAACATGAAGAAAAAGGTATTCTTTTCATTGATGAAATTCATACTGTAATCGGGGCCGGGGCCACGTCCGGCGGGGCCATGGATGCCTCTAATTTACTGAAACCCGCCCTGCAAGGGGGCAGTTTACGCTGTATGGGTTCGACAACGTTTAAAGAATATAAGCAGCATTTTGAAAAGGATCGTGCCCTTTCCCGCCGGTTTCGCAAGATTGATGTGGTTGAACCAAGCGTCAGTGACACGGTTAAAATCCTGATGGGTTTAAAGCCTAAATTCGAAGAGTTTCATGCGCTGCGTTATACCAATGATGCGATCAAAACAGCGGTTGAACTGTCGGAACGCTATATTACCGACCGAAAATTGCCCGATAAGGCCATTGATGTGATTGATGAGGCTGGGGCAACGCAATGGCTGAAGCCCGTCTCAAAACGCCGTAAAACCGTTGGGGTCAGCGATATTGAAGCGATTGTCGCCAAAATTGCCCGCATTCCGCCCAAACAGGTCAGCAAAAATGATGCGGCGCAATTACAGTCTCTTGAAAAAGACCTCAAACGCGTCGTCTTTGGCCAGGACCCCGCGATTGGAGCCTTGTCGGCGGCGATCAAAATGGCGCGGGCCGGACTAAGGGAACCGAACAAGCCTATCGGCTCCTATCTGTTCAGCGGTCCGACAGGGGTTGGCAAAACGGAAGTCGCGCGCCAACTCTCCTCAATTTTGGGGGTTGAACTGTTACGTT
>JARFRJ010000487.1 GCA_029287305.1 Hyphomonas sp.
AGTCGATTTACTTCGCTGATCTCCATATTCGCTGTGGCACCGATTAAATCGTCAATAATAGCCGTCACAGGGGCTGTGATTATGGGTCTGCGACCCTCCAATACTTCAATAGTAATCTGGTCGCCATAGCCGGCGCTTAGCATCTTCGCCATTTGTGAAGACAGGGTCAGTCCAAAATCTGCGACCGGCACGATCTGGTCCTCATCAGTCACCAATTGCTTGGTGCGCGCTTCTGTTGAAAGACCAATCAGAGCGGCGCGTTCTGTAATCGCCCCATTGCGAAAGCGAACAAAGACATCGCGTCTGGGTTCTGCAGAAATCACCGCTGGGAGGCGCTGAATTTCGTAAAGCGCGGCACGGTTTTGCGGCTCCACAAAGGTCACTGACGCATCATAGACATCCGTTCGATAATATATTTTGTCGACCATTTCATCGGTTGAATCAAAGGCAAACAGAGTTCCAACAAGCAGCGCCATCGCGGCAGCAATGCCGAACATGGTCATCCCTGCCCGCAACGGCCAGCGCGTCAGGTGACGCAGGATCATACGGGTCGGTTCATCAACATTGGACCCCAAGCCGACTTGTTGCAAAACCCCGCGCCGATAGATGGTTGGCGGTGCCGGGTTCATCGCTTCAGCCGGTTTGAGACGTGCGGCGTTCAAGGCTGCATTAAGAGCCCCCAGCACAGCAGCAGAGAAGGCGGCGGACGCGCTGATCAAGAATGCTGACGGCTCCAAAACCTGCACGATTTCGGGAAACCGCATTGTATCAGAGTATAAATGTGTCAACAGGCGTGCGAGCAAGCGGCCTAGAATGACGCCGGCAATTACCCCTCCTGATGTCAATACCAATGCCAGTTTGACATAATGCCAAGCAACTTCGCCATTGCCATACCCAAAAGCTTTAAGCAGTCCGATTTGTTGGCGTTCAACTGCAATCAGGCGCGAAAGAATAGCATGGATGAGCAGGGCGGAAACAATCAGAAATACGGGGGGAATAATCCGCGCCATTGCAATCAGGCCATTCATCTCTGAGACAACAAAAGCATTCGACAATTGATCTTCCCGGCCATAAGCGCCAATCGCTCCATAGGGCGCAAGCAGCCGGTCCAAGGCATCAATTATGCCGGGTTCGGATGCGTTTGGCAGTAGAGAGACAGCAAGATTATTAAAAGCACCGTCGAGATCAAAGGCCGCTTCCAGAGACTGTTTGCGCATCCAGAATATCCCAAACCGCTTATCATCCGGGAGCAGACTGCCCGTTGCCAATGTCCAGATATATTCAGGACTGTCCCCAATCCCGACAATTTCAATGTCGCGCGCACGACCATTCAGGATCGCCCGGACCTGATCTCCTGGACGGTATCCATGGGCTTGGGCAAAAGCTTTGCTGATAATCGCTTCATCGGGCCGGGTCAGTTTCGGCCAGCGCCCATCATACAGCAAAACGTCATTTAATACGGGGCGACCCTGATCTGGCAGGGAAACCAATTGTGCATTGGCGGGTTCGCCAAGCCCTTCAATGTCCAGTGTCACGATGCGCGTAATCCGCGGATCGGCTGTTCTGACCCCTTCAATGTCTCGCACATCTGGGATCAAGCGCTCTGGTGCGCGTTTCACATCGGCAAACACATCGGCAAAGCGGTAGCGCTCATAATAAGAATCGCGGCTTTGCTGAAGCGACGCCACTGCGCCAAGCGCCATAATCAGGATACCGACGCCGCAAGCAACAATAATGCCCACCGCAAAGGCCTGCCCTTTAAGGCGCGCAAGATCGCGCAGCAGCTTGCGGTCAAGGGAGGATATCAAGCTCACCATTCAATCTCCGCTGGTTTACGTCGGCGACCGATCGTTTCGATACGCGCAATCCCCCCATCTGAAAATCGAATGACCCGGTCGGCCATCTCTGCAATTCCCACATTGTGGGTAATGATAAGCGTTGTTGCCCCAAGCTCAGCATTAACCTGCTCAAGCGCTTCAAGCACGCGCACCCCGGTCTGGCTATCCAATGCACCTGTTGGTTCATCGCAAAGCAGCAGGTCCGGACGTTTGGCGATCGCTCGGGCGACAGCAACCCGCTGTTGCTCGCCGCCTGAAAGCTGCGCTGGGAAATGGTTTATGCGTTCGGCCAAGCCGACCATGGCAAGCGCCTCTTCTGCCGATATGGGATCACGCGCAATTTCAGTCACGAGGGCAACATTCTCTTTGGCCGTAAGGCTCGGCACAAGATTGTAGAACTGGAAGATAAATCCCACATGCGCGCGTCGATAGCGGGTCAGACCCGCCGCATCAAAGTCAGTCAAAGTTCGACCGGAAAATTTTACTGTGCCTGATGTCGGACTATCGAGCCCGCCAATAATGTTGAGCAGCGTCGACTTTCCACTGCCTGAAGGCCCTAGTAGAACGATCAGTTCACCGGGCTGAATATCCAGATCGACACCGCGAAGGGCATGAACTTTTACATCTCCGGTTTCATAGACCTTGGTCAGACCTCGCACTGACAGGATGGGGTCACCCGCCAATGTCTCAAGAGCCGCGTCTACAGACATGCTGTAGGCTAGAGCATGTCCGAGCTAAAATGGGCCGTTTGAGCGCTGTAATTTTTTGTCTCTGCTAGGAGCTGTTCACGCCGTGGTGCGAGCACCACAAGGGGACAGCGACGCAGCAGAGGCGGAAAAGAACAAGCTAAAACGGTTTTATAGCCTATTAAATTCATATGATTATTTCCTTGATCGCTTGGATGTCTTTTTCGCGCTGACAGCGTCAAAGCCCTTGGACGATGCTCGCATCGCCCTGCCGTCTTTTCCTTGTCACCACGTCCCGCTGGTCAAAAAACCCATTCCATCGTTGCGCTGCCCAAACTGACCCATTTTAGCTCGGACACGTTCTAATGCACCATCAGAACGCTGCGATCAGCATGCGCCAGCATATGTCGCGTCACACCGCCCAATATCGTCTCGAACAAGCGAGCGTGAGAATACCCCCCCATAACGACAAGATCACAATTATGGACCTCAGCCTGATTGAGTATCCGCTCTGCGACCTGACGCTTTGGCCAATCGACTTCTTGTGCGCTGACTTTAACCCCGCAGCGTTCAAGATAGTTTGCAGCGTCACGGCAGCTAGGTGTGCCTGTATCCACTTCGCCAATGGTAACCACGATCGTTTCCTCAGCCTTTTCTAAAAACGGCCTCGCCGCCACCATTGCCCGCGCCGCTGGCAAACTGCCATCCCAGGCAAGAACAACACGTTTGGGCATATTTTCAAGACCGGCACGCGGCACCAGCATAACAGGTCGCCCCGATGACATTAACAGGGCTTCGAAAACGGGAGTTTCAAGAAATAGATTTTTCTCATCTGGTAGCGGTAAAATTGAGAGATCAACAATCCGACCAAACTGGCCGTAATCGTGTTGAAGTGTTCCAGGGCCGTCCGCCCAAGACGCCGTCACTCCATTTTGATGCAGCGCCTCCTCAAGTGGGACGATATGTGCCCCTGCTTTTTGGCAGGTTTCATCGAACACAGCGCGAAGCCTTTTCGCTAATTCTTCGGCAGCCGCCTGGGTCGCCTGATCCGCGACAGCCATGTTTTCAGGCACCATAGGGTAATAGGAAACAGGCGGATAATAAGTATGTAATTGGCGCACATGTTTGGCATGAATATGCGCATGAAACGCCTGGGCGAGACGCAAGGCGCTATCTATTTGCGCTTTTGCTGTGGCTTCAAAAATCATCGGCGTCAGTATGGTCTTATAGCTCATCGCAGCAAGCTCCTATGGCAGTGTTTCCATAAGACTGGCCCAGATGTTCGCAAGGTCATTTGATTCAGTTCAAGCGAGCGAGGAGGTTTAATAACCTCAATTGTCAAAAGATTGATCCCGATCAAACCAAGCCAGGGATCAAATTTGCATTCTCTATGGGTCACGGTAGATTTGGGAGACGAATATGAGCATGACCGGACTAGCCTCATTTGATGACACGGTGCACACGACCAATCGGTGGCTCGCCGATATCAAGGAAAATTTGAATTGGTCAGAACGCGGATTGGCACTCAAGGCGCTCCGGACGGTTCTTCATGCCTTGCGCGACCGTTTGCCCGTTCAATTGTCTGCAAATTTCTCAGCGCAATTGCCCATACTCATCCGGGGTCTTTATTATGAGGGGTGGAATGGTGAACCAAATGATCTGAAAGAGCGTGGGCTTGATCATTTTCTGCAGCCAATCGAGGAGGCTTTTAGCAATTATCCAGGCGTCGAAGCTGAAACCGTTACCCTCGCCGTTTTCGACACTATTCGCCAGCATGTCTCAGAAGGCGAAACGAGCAAGATACTGCACGCCCTGCCCCGCAAAGTTCGTGATATGCTTGACCAGCCATATCGGGTGAAACCAATCAAAGGTCTATAAGGCGTAAAAAACATTGGCGATCCAGAGAAAACAACGAGGTTCAAGATGACAGATACTGACAAGGCGCACTGGGATGCGATTGTCATCGGATCCGGCATTGGAGGCATGGCCGCCGCCGCCGCGCTTAGCCATCTTGGGAACAAGGTGCTTTTGCTTGAGCAGCATCATATGCTTGGCGGATTGACGCACAGCTTTTCGCGCGAAGGCTTTATGTGGGACGTTGGCATTCATTATTTGAGCTTGCTGGCCCCGGGCGACCGCATACGCGAATTGCTCGACTGGCTGTGCGATACGCCCATAGAATTCGTATCTCTGGGATCAATATATGACACGATACATATTGGTTCATCAGAGCCGCTGACACTCTCCCGGCCCTATGAAGCCCAGGAAAGGGATATGAAAGACCGTTTTCCCGATCAGGCCGAGGCGATCGAGGCCTGGACCGATGCGCTGCGCGAGGGCCGCAAAGCGATGTATAAAATACTTCCAACGCGCGCAATGCCAAAGATCGCAGGCGACATGCTCGACTGGTGGAACCGACGAGAGATTGCAAAATGGTGCGCGCGCACGACCAAAGAGGTCATCGATGATCTCACCGATAACCCAGAACTTGCCGCTATAATGGCAGCGCAATGGGGCGATCATGGTGGGCGTCCGGGCCTTGCCAGCTTCGCGATGCATGCCCTGATATCTGCATCTTACCTAGAGAGCGGCTCTTGGTATCCCGTGGGGGGAAGCGCGGCTTTTGCTGAACATATCATCCCGACCCTCGTCAAAAATGGCGGGGAGGCTCGCGCAGCGGTCCGCGTCACGGGGCTTTTGTTCGAGGGGGACACAGTTATAGGCGTCCAGACCGCCGACGGCACGCCTATCAGGGCCAATGCCGTGATCTCCGATATCGGTGCCCGCGAGACCATTGATAATTTATTGCCGGAAAATTGCGGACACGAAGACTGGATCGCACAAATTCGCGCGCTGCCCTCCAGTATCGCGCATTACACCCTGTTCCTAGGCTTCGAAGGTGATATTGAGGCGGCGGGTGCCACAAAGTCAAACCATTGGATATATCCGACGGGTGAAACTGATCTTGTCTGGACCGAGGCCCCGGACGGTGTGCCGCCGGTTATGGTCGCCTCCTTTGGTTCGCTAAAAAACCCGGCACATGATCCGGGCCCGCATCAAAAACATATGGGGCAGTTTTTGGTCTGGTCTGATTGGGGCCCCGTCACGCAATGGGCGGACCGGCCCGCTGGCGCACGCGCAGAGGCGTATGCCGACTTCAAGCGGCGGGTCGAAGACACATTAATGGCACAATTCGAACGCTACTTCCCTGAGCTCGCCAAGCTGGTCGTATACCGAGAATTGGCCACGCCGCTCTCCACCGTCGCTTTTACAGGTCACAGCAAAGGCGCATTCTATGGTCTCGATGTCACCCCGCAGCGCGTGATGTGCGACGGGTTGCGCGCCAAGACGCCAATCCCCGGCCTATTCCTAGCCGGGCAAGACGTGGCAAGCCCTGGTATTCCCGGAGCACTGATGGGCGGTCTTCTCTCGGCGGCCAGCGTCGATCGAAAACTGCTCGGTAAATTCAGAGGATAGTCCTATTGTCTTTTAAAGCGCGTATCTACGACATGTACGCGGCGCGATCAGGCTTTGGTAGACGGTAGCGAAGCGGTTTCGCTCATTGTTAAATGGATATCCGTTTGTGGGAAAGGGATCTTAATTCCATGTTCCTGAAGCGCGGCATTGATCGCAGTGTTTAGCGCGTGGGTTGTTGGCAGGCGTCTTGCGGGCTTGCCCACGAATAGGCGCACCTCAAACTGCAACGCACTCTCCCCATGCGCCATGAAGAAGACAGTTGGCGCAGGTTTGTCAAGCACATCTGGATGCGCTGTAACCGTATCAAGAATAATCTCCCGAACGTCCTCAATATTCGATCCATAAGCAACGCCGACCTTGAGCAAAAGCCTGGTAATGTCATCGTCCAAAGTCCAGTTTGTGACATTTTCAGTAATGATCGTTTTGTTCGGAAGGATCACCTGGCGGCTGTCAAAGTCTGTGATTGTCGTTGCTCTAATCCTGATGCTTCTAACCGTGCCGCGAAGATCACCTATGGTGACGACATCCCCAACGCGAATGGGGCGCTCAAACAGGATGATAAGCCCTGAAACAAAATTGGCAACAATCTCCTGCAAGCCAAAGCCGAGCCCAACGCCAAGAGCAGCGATAATCCATTGCAGCTGCGACCATCTGGCCCCCAAAAGCGAGAAGCCGGATAAAACGGCAACCGCGACAATCACATAGCGCGTAATGGATGCAACAGCATAGCGTGACCCGGCATCTAGGCCGAAAGGTTCAAATATGCTGACCTCCAGCAAACCGCTCACATTTCTTACTACGAAGATAGCGCCGGCTAGGTAAAAGAGGACCATCATCATATCAAGCAGGGTCACGGCTTCTTGAAGTTCGGTTCCGTTCGAGGTGACTGTGCGGGTCCATAAGGAGACGTCATCTGCGATGCCAAGCGCTGGGATGAGGGAGCTCCACAAGACCCAAAGCATGACTGCGACCGCACCGAACGTTGCCACGCGCAGAACAGAACGAACCTGCTCACTTATGATCTCAGCATCAATATTGGTGTCTTCTTTTTCAAGATCAAAAGTTTCACCGCTGGCCTCACTCTCTGTCGCATTTGCCCGCGCCGCGCCGAGCCGCGCTCTTTTCTCGCGGGCCTTGCGCAGGGCAAAGCGCCGATTACCCACCATAAACATGCGTAGCGCAAGGCCGTAAAGAACCGACCCGCCGAGAATAAGAGCCCCAGACTGGAGCACTTTATACTGGAGAAGCGTTGCCGTTTCAAAAAAGCCGAAAAATGGTAAGGCGCCGACAAAGAGCGGCTCAAAGACGGCGATCGGCAATACAAGTTTGAGAAGGAGGGTGGTCGTGGGGCCAATACCCAGAAGCGAAACAATACCCCCATAGGGCCTTAAAAACTGAAATGTGAGGACGGCAAGCGCGAGCGAGCCAATGACGAAAGCGGCAATACCAATCCCATATTGGAGGCCCGGCGGGCTTGAAAAAACACTGAGCCCAAAAAGGAATATTGCCCCTATTTCGATTCTCGTGAACCAAATCAAATTGCTGTGAAGCCTTGCGCGGGCCTTTTCGGTCCAGTTGAAATGCCGGGCGAATAAGCCGCTTGGCCGACACATGTCGAGGAACAGGTAAAGGACAAGCAAAACCGGGGCTAATAGACCAAAAGTCAATTTAAGGCTTTGCGTAAATGCATGTGCCTCAAGGCCGGAATTAGCGATTAGCCATCCTGACAGTCCAACAGTAAGAGGCACAGGCAGGGCCAGCATAAGGGTCACACCCATGGCCACTGGCGTTGTCCAATAGGAATCTCGGCCAACATGGCCCACATCCTGTCCGAGACGGTCCAAAGTCTCCAAGAAGCGTCGTCTTAGTCCAAACAGGGTCAAAACTACCAACCCAGCGAGGCTTGCGGCAACCGGATTGGCCAAGACACCCATAAAAAGCGCTTTAAGGGCATTTTTCCATGAAGACAGCGACAATATCCACGCGATTCCATTGGGAATCTGATCAAGCCAGGACCCGTTTACGCGTTCGCTGGTCCTTAGCCACAACAAGCGGCGGTCCAACAGTCCTGAGAGCTCTTGCGACTTCTGTTTGAGGTCGCTGAGAAAAAGCTCGTATTCAGAGATCAGCTCAGATTCCCTGCGTGCCCCGTCGATGAGCATTTCAAGCCTTGAACGTCTAAAATCGAGCAGCTCGGTTTGGATGCCCACAGCTGAACCCGCTTGCTGCGTAGAGGCTTTGCCATTGGCTGAATCAGTTTCCGGAAATGTGCTTTGCACCCTGCTGGCAGCGTCCAAAGCGCGTATTTCTGCCAGCCACACGATCAAATGAAGTTGAATGTCACCCCGCTGGCGTTCGCTCTGAAAAATCTGCGCGTTAATCTGACTGTGATCCGGCAGATTTGCCCGAATGGTCTTCAACAATATGGCCGTATCATCTGAGAGCCTGCCAGCCTCCAGAACAAGGCGCACAGTATCTGCCGATTGTGCAAGCGTCTTGACGTCACGCTCGTACGCCAGAATTTGACGTTCTAGTACGGCGCGCCTGTTGATCCCGTCCCTGACCTTTATCGCAAGGTCCAGATTACCTCTGGCCATCTGAGATATTTCCGGACTAGCCAGCGCCAGTACAATCATATTTGCTTCAGCATCACTGATCGCCATTTCAGCACGGCCAAGGGCTGACGCGCCTAGACGCGTGCGAATACTGTCAATGGTTTGGCTATTATGCGCGATCTCTGCCTCAAGGAGAGCCAGCCGCTCTGCAGCTAGGGATTGTCGCGCCGGCAGTGTTTCAAGCTCTCGCTGCAAATCGCTAATGGCCGATTGTCGCTCCAATAGGCGCGCCTGCGCAAATAGCAGTCTCGCCTCTTCGACGAGCCCGTCTGTTTTCTCCTGACCAAGGTGAGTTGCGGCCAAAAGCCGGGTAACATCAGTGCGAGCTATGATGATTTTTTCCGCGATACGTGCTGCGCGGCCATTCAATTCCAAGCTTTCATGACTAAGCTCAGAGAGTTGCCCTTCAAGCGAATGACGCTCCGCCAATAGCATTGACAGACCTGTTTCGAGGTCCGCTATAGACGCCGTGTTCCACGCCTCATCAGAAGCCTGTTCAAGTAAATTCCGACGGGTTTCCACCTCTGCCAGTAGCTGGCCGAGATTTCGTGCAGTGGCCTCATATGCCAGAAGCTCTTGTGAACGCTGTGATCTGGCCGCCAGCGCCGCTTTCGCCTGGCTGAGAAGATCGATCACATCTGTTTGTGAGCTCAGATCATTGGCGGCTTGGGTTTCAACCGCTTCAATCCTTTCCTCAATCATAGCCGGGGTAAGGGCGTCCGGCTCTGACTGGGCAGCGCAAATTGAAAACGGAAACGCCGCTATAAGGGCAACCAAGCCCGCCAGTTTTATCGTAAAACTGACTGTCCGGTGTCTCCCCTTCGCAAGCACGAATTCTCCGATTTTTTCCCGTATGGGTCAATTTTTAAATCAGCAAAACCCTTTAGATATTGATCTGCGTCATAGATAAGCCAGTTTTCAAAAATTTCCGTCCTGAAAGAACCTTGGCCGTTTCTCCGCTTCTTTAGAATATCCTTTAAACAGGGTCTGTTTACAAAACCTTACCCCCTTACTCAGCGATATATAAGAACAGGGATTTTCACTGATTGAACCATTGCAGTCGTTGTGGAACCAATAATGAGTGAACGAATGCGACTATGCCCATAAGCGCCCATAATCAACATATCATAGCCGTCTTTGGCAATCAGATCAGACAATACAATTTCTGTCTCTCCAGAGGCTACTTGAATGGAGGTCCGGATATTTTCCGAGCGCAGCTTGGTCTCGGCTTCACGGGCTGTTTTCAAAGCCGCTTCTTGATTGTCCCCGACGGTTACGATGCAGATGTCGAGGTCTTTGCATACAGGGCTAACCGCCAAACGCTGGATTGCAACTTTTGCACTTTTACTCCCATCATAGGCCACAAGAGCCTTACTTACGGGGTTAAATTTGCGGGATGCGATAAGGATCGGCACTTTGGAAGACCGAACAATTCGCTCAAGATTAGAGCCCAAATGGCCGGAGGCAAAATCAGCTCCTTCGCCGCGTTTCCCAACAACAATAATCCTGATATCGCTCTCGATTTCATTGATGGCCTGCAAAAGATCACCCTTGCGCAAGCGCAGTGTGACCTTGGTCACCTTATCACGGGCAAAAATATCCTTCGCGTCTTCTAAAATAGCGTGCCCTTTAGCCTTGGCCAGTTTTGCGCGTTTCTCGTCTAAGTCTGAGAGTTCTTTAAGGAGAGCAGAACGCGCGCCTAATCTAAGAGCGCCTGAGAGGTCCTTCGTTCCAATATCCCCAGACCGGCCAAGAACATGCATGGCCTCCACATCTGCATCTAGTTTCGCCGCAACCCATCCTGTGAAATGGCACACGCTTTCAGAGTAAATTGAGCCATCCAATAATGCGAGTATCTTATCCATTATGCTTCCCCGTTAATGTCTCATCATTGTGTGAAAGGCTCTAGCTTGTCATGGGTGGCAAGCTTATCCACAAGCGTCTCTGTCGCGGCATTCATGCCAACCACCTCAATCTCTGCCCCATCACGCCGAAATTTCAAAATAGCCATATCCAAAGCTTGAACGGAGCTTAAATCCCAGATGTGCGCTTGGCTGACATCAATGACAACGCGGTCAAGCGCCTCATTAAAGTCAAATGCATTGAGAAAATCCTCTGCTGAGCCATAGAATATTTGCCCCTCAACCGTATAGGTTCTTACGCGCCCATCATCTGATAGAGAGGTTGTCACGCGGAACAGGTGTGCGATTTTTCTGGCAAAGAAAATACCCGACAGCAGGACGCCGACCAAAACGCCTATGGCAAGATTATGCGTGTAAACAACACTTATGACCGTTGCAATCATAACAATGGAAGAGGAGCGCGGATGAATTTTCAAATTCTTGATCGATGACCAGGAAAATGTACCAATAGAGACCATGATCATAATGGCCACCAATGCTGACATTGGAATTATGGCAACAAGATCGCCCAAGCCGACAACCAGTGTCAACAATACAGCGCCGGCTGTAAAGCAGGATAAACGCCCGCGTCCGCCAGATTTAACATTGATCACAGACTGGCCAATCATCGCGCAACCCGCCATGCCCCCAATAAAGCCTGTTGCCGTATTGGCAATGCCCTGACCGATGCACTCCTGGTTTCTGTCTGACTTTGTATCGGTTAAATCATCAACAATATTCTGTGTCATCAAGCTCTCTAAAAGCCCGACCACCGCTATGGCGACCGAATATGGCAGTATGATCATGAATGTTTCGAATGTAAGGGGGATATCCGGTATCAAAAACACAGGCAGCGTGTCCGGTAGAACTCCCATATCGCCGACGGTTCGCACATCCCACCCCGTGGCAAAGACAAACCACGTCAAAACAATAATCGTAATAAGGGGCGAGGGAACCAATTTTGTGACCATAGGAAGCAGATAGATTA
>JARFRJ010000052.1 GCA_029287305.1 Hyphomonas sp.
ATTATAGGCTTGGCCTGTAATCGGATCAAGAATATCGCAAAATATTGCGAGAGTTGTCTGCTGAAAGAAGGGATCGATAATCGCCGTTGAGGTGTCCGGCATCAATGTCATGTCAGATTCATTAATACTCTTCCAACCTGAGATAGAAGAACCGTCAAACATTTGGCCATCAGCGAAAAAATCTTCATCCACCATGGATTTATCAAATGTAACATGCTGCATTTTTCCGCGAGGATCGGTAAAGCGAAGATCGACAAATTCAACCTCCTTTTCCTTCATGAGCTCAAGGATTTTGTCTGACATGTTTAACCTTCCGTTTTAAAATATGAAATTGTTTCCAAGTGAGACAGGGGGAGACCCTGTCCTTTAAATCTATAGCGCCTGATCGCCGCGCTCGGCTGTGCGTATGCGTACAGCGTCACTTATATCAAGGATAAAAATCTTACCATCGCCGATCTTGCCTGTATAGGCTGCTTTGGTGATCGCTTCGATAGCCGCATCGACCTCCTCATCCTTGACGATAAGATCAAGCTTCAATTTAGGCAGAAAGTCGACGACATATTCTGCCCCGCGATAAAGCTCTGTATGGCCTCGCTGTCGACCAAAGCCTTTGGCCTCTAAGACAGTCATGCCCTGCATGCCAACAGCGTGCAAAGCCTCTTTCACATCGTCCAATTTGAATGGTTTGATTATGGCTTCAATTTTTTTCATCACTAGACCCTAAATTTATATAATTGTTCCTTAGCTGTGTATTCCACACCTGACGATGTTCAAGCCAAAGATCAAGAGACCAGGGGCGTCCCAGTCTAAAAAAGGGGCAGCGCTGTCTGTTTCTTGTGCAGTCTTTTGCCTCAAAGGCTTGCGCGAACTTCCCGCATGATCGGCAGGTAAATGACCTATTTTCGTCTTAATGCGGCCACAAATTCGCATTTATATAGGCTCATCAAGTGTTGTGTAGAGTTTTGGAGTATTGAGTATGTTGAAGAGTATAGGGTGTGCCTGGCCGCATTTAGAGCTATTTAAATTGTGGAATTTACAGTTTAAGGGACGCGCAGATGGTTTGCTGTCGCGTAATCGATTTATACGGCATCAAATTCCGAGGCTTCTGGCTGAGGATATCCGCGAGGTGCGCAAACAGTTTCGTCGCTTTTTGCAAACCCCGGAAGGCCGGGCACGTCTTATTCAACGTCGATATCTATCTGATTTTCTCGATAATCATGCAGGGTTTGGAGAATTTAAACCGGGTTCTGTCGGTGCGGCCTATATAGAGTTTATGCGCACTGAGAGCCTGTCCGCGCATGATTTAACCTGGCATGCAGAGCATAATTGCAAACAATATCATGACCTCGATGAAGACCTTCAATGGTTCATCGCCCGCCAGCGCGATATCTATGATCTGCTTTATGTATTAACGGGCTATCAACGCAATCCTATCGGCGAGACCGCTCTTTTGGTCTTTATGACCGGACAAGGCACATCTTCTGTAATAAAGTATTTGTCTATCCTGCGCTTCTTTAATCTCAGAAAAACGTGCAAGGGCAATACTGGGCTGATAGATGTTTATTCAGAAGCCTATCAGAATGGTCAAAGGGCGGCGCATATAATTGGTCAGGACATCTTGAACCTTCTCTATGAGCCTTTGGATGAGGTCCGCCAGCAATTAAACATTCAAGCCCCGGTCGACTATTATGACGCCATTGAGGGATAGGTCTTACCCCTTCAGGGCGCACGGGCAGAGGGGGCAAGCCTTTGCGCGATAGCCTAACTGAAAGCGTTTGGGCGCAAAAGGCATCGCTGTTTTACATCCCCCTTGACTTACGTTAAGGTGAGAAGGATCATTGAGGCCAATGATACAGGCTGTTTTACAAGGCATTGACTTGCGCTTGAATTTGAAAGATTTTTATAGTCATATAAAAGTCTTGCCTAGTCAGGCTATATTTTTAGTGACCTAATCCAATGAGAGCATCATGACTTCAAAATATGCTGCCTTTGCCCTGATTGCCCTAATTCTTTATTTCACTATCCATACATTTTCCGGTGATAAGGGGCTTGGTCAATGGAGCGCGATGCAAGTCGAGCGCGATGCGCTGGAAACAGAACTGGCAAATTTACAGCTTGAGATTACTCATCTGGAAGACGATATCACCAAGCTGACCCCAGGCACGATTGATCCTGATTTCGTCGAGGCCTTGGCACGCGAAAAACTGGGTTATGTGCAACCTGAAGAAATTATTCTTGAACAATAGACCGCGCGAAATAAATTTGCATATAATTGCATATCAGATGTAAAGCGTAGACCGAACGGTTCTAGAGGCTTTTTATCCTTGGGGAAGACATATTATGACAGACAGTGCGACCATTCAGGGCGAAGCTATAGATAAGAGTGATGTGACCATTGAGGGCGAGGTGACCCTGCCTGCGGACATGCGCGAGGATATGCTCAAATATTATAAAGAGATGCTCCTTATTCGCCGGTTTGAGGAAAAAGCCGGGCAGCTTTACGGCATGGGAGAGATTGCCGGCTTCTGTCATTTATATATCGGTCAGGAAGCGGTCGTGACCGGTGTCCAAGCCGTTCTGGAAGATAAAGATCAGGTGATTACCGGCTATCGCGATCATGGCCATATGCTGGCCTGCGGGATGAGCCCGGGTGGCGTAATGGCGGAATTGACGGGCCGGGCGGATGGTCTCTCGCGAGGCAAGGGGGGATCCATGCATATGTTCTCGCGCGAGAAAAACTTCTTTGGTGGTCATGGCATTGTCGGCGCACAAGTCCCGCTTGGGACAGGCCTTGCCTTTGCAAATAAATATAAAAATAATGGCGCTGTCTGCGCGACCTATTTTGGCGATGGCGCTGCCAATCAGGGCCAAGTCTATGAAGCCTTCAACATGGCGTCACTCTGGAATTTACCGGTTGTCTATATCATCGAGAATAATCATTATGCCATGGGCACAAGTGTTGAACGGTCCTCAGCTGAAACAGAGCTCTATAAGCGCGGTATTAGTTTCGAGATTGCAGGCAAGATGGTGGATGGGATGGATGTGTTTGCGGTGCGAGAAGCGGCCAGCGAGGCGGTTGATCATGCCCGTCAGGGCAAAGGACCCTTCATTTTGGAAATGAACACATATCGCTATCGCGGGCATTCCATGTCAGACCCAGCCAAATATCGCAAACGCGAAGAGGTCGACGATATCCGCTCTCACCGTGATCCGATTGAAGGCTTGAAGAAGCAAATTCTGGCCGCTGAATTATCCGATGAAGCGCACCTGAAAGAGATTGACAAAGAGATACGCGCGCAGGTCAAAGCGGCGGCGGATTTCGCACTGGAAAGCCCGGAGCCCGATGCCAAAGAGCTCTGGACTGACGTTCTAAAGCCTGTTGAAGCTTAATTTTGAAGCGCTTTGTTGCGGCATAACACATATCCATAAAGAGGTAATTTCATGGCCATTGACATACTCATGCCGGCGCTCAGCCCGACTATGGAAGAAGGCACGCTTTCCAAATGGCTTAAATCCGAAGGCGATACGGTTCAGCCAGGTGATATAATTGCCGAGATCGAAACCGATAAGGCCAATATGGAAGTTGAGGCCGTCGATGAAGGTATTCTGGCAAAAATTCTGATCCCGGAAGGCACTGAAGCGGTCAAGGTCAATGCTGTGATCGCTGTTCTGGCTGAAGAAGGTGAAAACGCGGATGAGGTTCAGCCTTCCGCAAATGGAACCGCTGCCGAACAGGACAAACCCGATCCATCCCAGCAAATTTCTGCCCTTGAAGAAGCCGATCAAGGCGCCTCCTCCGCACAAGCCGCGCCAAATGGATCACTTCTTGAAAGCGAGGCCGCGCCGGTGCTGCTTGATCCGGAAATTCCGGCAGGCACAAGCTTTACCGAGACCACGGTCAGGGACGCCCTGCGCGATGCCATGGCTGAGGAAATGCGCCGCGATGAGCGGGTCTTTGTTATGGGCGAGGAAGTAGCTGAATATCAGGGAGCCTATAAGGTCACCCGCGAATTATTGCAGGAATTTGGCGCGGCCCGTGTCGTCGACACGCCGATTACTGAACATGGCTTTGCCGGGCTCGGTGTCGGGGCTGCTTTTGGCGGGCTGATCCCGGTGATCGAATTTATGACGTTTAATTTCGCTATGCAGGCGATTGACCATATTATCAATTCTGCAGCCAAGACCCTATATATGTCCGGCGGCCAGATGGGGGCTCCGATTGTCTTTCGTGGACCCAATGGGGCCGCTTCGCGCGTCGGGGCCCAGCATAGTCAGGATTATGCGGCCTGGTATGGCAATGTGCCAGGGCTCAAAGTGGTCGCCCCTTATGATGCGGCTGATGCCAAAGCTTTGCTGAAATCGGCGATACGCGATCCTAATCCTGTTGTCTTTCTGGAGCATGAATTGCTCTATGGCACTTCTTTTGATGTGCCGGATCTAGAGGATTTCACGCTTCCGATTGGCAAGGCAGCCGTCAAACGTGTCGGCACAGATGTGACGCTTGTCGGTTATTCCCGTATGGTTGGATTTGCGCTTGAGGCGGCGGAAAAACTTGCGCAGGAAGGCATTTGCGCCGAAGTTATTGATCTGCGCTCGATCCGGCCTCTGGATATGGCAACCATCATCACCAGCGTAAAAAAGACCTCGCGACTTGTCACCTGTGAAGAGGGCTGGCGGCATATGGGGGTTGGCGGTGAAATTTGCGCCGGGGTCACCGAACATGCCTTTGATTATCTCGACGCGCCGCCCATGCGGGTCACACAAAAGGATGTCCCCTTGCCCTATGCGGGCAATCTGGAAGCGCTTAGCCTGCCCAATACCGATGATATCATCATGACCGCCCGCGCGGTCTGTGAAGGCAAATAGGAGGCCGTCATGCCGATTAAAATTACCATGCCTGCCCTCAGCCCGACCATGGAAGAAGGCACGCTTACCAGA
>JARFRJ010000084.1 GCA_029287305.1 Hyphomonas sp.
TAAAGCGCTGGGCGCAATATAGCGATAGGGGGCGGGCTCATCCGGCGCATTTTGAGTAAGCCAGGACGGCAGGCTTGCCTCTGTCCTGCCCTCACCCGGTGGATTGGTGCCTATAGATGGAGCAGGTCCATAACGGGCAAAGAGTGGGCGACCCTCCTCGTCTGAAAGCAAGGCTCCGCCGTGTAATTTGCCCATGGCTTCTGCACATAAATCATACCAGGAATTTTGCTTATACCCTTTGCCCGGGGGCTGATCTTCTTTTGGTTTTAACCCGCTCCAGGCCCCGCAAATAATCAATCGGTCGGCAGCGCGGGTTAAAGCGACATAAAGCAGGCGGCGATGCTCGCTCAATTGGCGCGCTTCCAGACTGGCCCGCGCTTTGGCCGCGACGGGTGTATCCTCTTGTTTTGAACCAAGCCATAAAGGCACGCCGTCACTGCTGACAAGATCAGGTCGGACGGATTTCGGCGCACGCGTCGTGTCTGGAAGGATGACGATCGGCGCTTGCAGGCCTTTTGCCCCATGTACCGTCATCACCCGTATTTTCCCATTTGCACGGGCTAAATCCCGTTTAATTTGGGTGCGATCAAGCTCCATTTTGGCGAGGAAAGTTTGCAAACTGGTTGCACTTTGGGCGTCATGCGCCAAAGCTTTGGACAAGAGCGCCTGCACCGGATCGCGCATGGGTGAGCCAAGCCGGGCGGCCAAATGTGCCCAACCTGTCTCTGCGCTGCGCCAAGGGCGCTCCAATATCGCGCTCAGAAATTCAAAGGGCGGTTGGCCTTTATCCCGGATCAGCATTTCAAGCGCTTTTGTCAGAGTGATATGGTCAGCATGGGGAGACGCTTTCAAGCTTTGCCATAATGAGCCGGAGCGCTGATAGGCAAGCTGAAATAAATGTGCATCATCATCCACACATTTGCCAAAGGGCCCTCGCAAAATCTCTGCAAGGGTCAGATCATCTTCCGGTAAAAGCGCAAAGCGGATCAAGTTCAGACAGTCCTGCACACCGATATGATCGGCCAGTATAAGACGGTCCGCCCCGGAAACCGGCAGATTGCGGGCTTTCAGTGCATCTATCACCGCTTTAAAAAGCGCGCCCGTTCGCTGATGGACAAGAATGAGGATATCCTCCGCCCGTGCGGCTCGTCGCCGCCAGGTTTTGGTCTCATCTAGATGCCAGACCTGTTCAGCGGACTGGATCAGCGTGTCAATTCGTTCAGCAAGGTTTCGAGCCAAATTCTGGGCTGGATCTTCAGCCCTTTGGCTATCGCGCGGAGCCTGCCAGGGCAGCGCTTCTTCAGGAATGCCCGGAACCTCTATGGGCCATATCTCTACAGAGCCAGGCTGATCGGCGCGATGGGCGATATGGCGGGTCAGATTGGTCTCGCTCATCGGGTCAGCCATATAGGGATGCCCCGCAACATCGCCGCACTCTGAAAGCGTATCGACAAAGTCCAGAATTTCAGGGCAAGACCTAAAAGACATTTGCATGTCTGGCAAATGCGCCGCGTTAAATGCGGCCAGAGACCGGGCCTGAAAT
>JARFRJ010000097.1 GCA_029287305.1 Hyphomonas sp.
GTATTGTGCGCTGCCATGGGCTGTCAAAGATGCAAAAATAGGCGCAACACCAACCGCATCAATCAGGATGAAGAACGTTACAAAACTGGCTAAAAAAAGGTGAAAAAGTTCTATGGATGTCATGGCTTTGCCCTAATCTACTCTCGCTATAGCGTCCAGCCCTGTTTTTCAAAATTGACGCGCCTTCTTTCTCCTGCCCTGATCCTGTCTTGTGCAAAACGCTATCAAAATCTGCCCCTCTCAACTTTCTAATCCTACCCGCTTTAAAAATTTTCTGCCCTTTACCCTTCGGCAGGACTTCACAAACCGGTCAAAATGGAGACAAAACGAATATGACAAAGCACATATCGATCCATATGAAAGCACAAGGCCCGTGCACGCCAACTGATATTGGAGCGGCTCTGGAAAAGGCTGAAAGCGTCGCCCTCGCAAAAGGCCAAAAACTGACCCGTATTCGCCGCAAAGTCCTGACACTGCTTTTGCAGTCCACCGAGCCCGCCAAGGCATATGACTTATTGCAGGATTTGGATGGGGAAGGCGCGGCCAAGCCCCCAACCATTTATCGGGCTTTAGATTTTTTGCAAGAGAACGGGCTGGCACATAAAATTGAAAGCCTGAATGCCTATGTTGCTTGCGGCCATACAGGCCATGCCCATTCAGCCTTTTTCCTGATCTGCGATAATTGCGGCAGTGCAGAGGAATTGCACGCCGTGTCCAGCTTCGAAGCGATCCAGAATGACGCCGCAGATGCGCAATTTACCCTGCGCCATGCCACATTGGAAGCTTATGGCACCTGCCGGGCATGTCAGGTTTAAAAAAGGACAGGCTGACGTGATCACGGTTTGGAGAGGCTCGGCAAATACCTGGGATTGCGATGAGATGGGACATATGAATGTCCGCATCTATGTTGAAAAAGCCATGGAAGGGATCGCCAATTTTGCCGCTCGGATTGAGCTGCCTCTGGCCTTCAAACAGGGAGGGACATCCACCCTGATGCCCAAACGCCAGCATATGCGTTTCATCCGTGAAGTGCATCCGGGTCGACCGCTCAACATGCAAGCCTGCATTCTTGAGATAGGGGCTGACAGTTTCTGGCTTTATCAGGAATTACGTCATGGTGACGGGACACCCGCCGCCGCTTTCCGCACAGAGCTGCAACATGTCACCAGCAAGACAGGGCGTCCCTTTGCCTGGAGTGAGCGAACCCGAAAGGCGCTGGAAACCTATCGCGATACGCCCCCTGAAGATACACAGCCGCGCTCACTGGACCCGAACCAGCTCACTCTTGAAGCCGCAGACGCCCGTTTGGAAACGGTTCACAGCGTCGGAGCACCGCTGATTGGTGTCGGCACGGTGCGCGCGGATCAATGCGATCTGAATAATCGGATGCGCACAGAATGGTTTATGGGCCGTATTTCTGACAGCGTGCCTAATCTACTCTATGACTGGCGGGCCAAGGTCGCGGCCGCGGCAGGAGACAAGCCGATGGGCGCCGCGGTTCTGGAATATCTTATGGTCTATCGCGGCTGGCCACAAACCGGCGATCGCTTTGAAATTTATTCATCCCTCGCCCGCGCGGAAAGAAAATATCACTCTATCGTACACTGGATGATAGACCCGGCCACTGGCAAAGCTTGGCTGACAAGCGAGGCTATCGCCGTAACCTTCGATTTGGAGGCGCGCAAAATTCTACCGACAGAGGCTGATCAAATGGATCAACTCTCCATATTGGCCCCGCCAGGACTGCGCGTTTAGAGCAGGTCCCGTCGAAACTTATTCGAAAAAATCTTCCATCTCGAAATCACACAAATCTGTTTCATAGGCTGAAAGCAGAAATGATAAAGCATCTGGCTGAGCACAGGATACGATTTTAACCATCTGGCCAAAGCTGTTTTCTGTACGCACCTCAATAGCGGTCTCATCTTCACAATGATAAGCCTCAACAAAGTCAATCATCTGCGCAAAGACATCGTCAAAACGATCATTATCTTGGGCGCTCTCAATTTCAATTTTTACTTCTCTCATGGGTAATCTCCTTTTTGATAAAGAAGATGCAAGCCGTGTGCCAAACTTGGTAAGCTTAAAAAATAAGGGAAAATAAAGTAGAAATTTTATACAAATTGCAATTTGCAAGACTTTCTTTTGCAATTTGCAAATCCAGAGCCGCAAAACTTTCACTTTGCAAGAAAAAACAAGCGCAGCTAGAGCGTGTCCCATAAAAAGGAACCGCCTCAAGGATAATTTGTTTTGACCTTGTGCACGCGACATATGGCTTAAAGCGATTGTCATCCCGATAGGGCAGCTCTCAATGAGGCTTCCCAGCGCCCCGCTGGTCGCCCCGCTGGTCGCAACAAGCGAAATAATCATGATTGAAAATGTTAAGGCGATTCAAGACGGATCGTAAACGCCTTAACGGACAGCCATGAGAGGGCTAAGCCTGAAACAGGCTTGACG
>JARFRJ010000107.1 GCA_029287305.1 Hyphomonas sp.
ACATGCAATAGCCGCAAAATACGCAATATCCGTAAGGCGCGCAAAACAGCAAAGGTTTCAGAGGCTGGAACCAGCGATAATGCCACAACGGCTATGTCAAAGAGGTTCCAGCCATACTGAAAATAGCGCTGCCTCCAGGCAATGATTTTCAAAGAAATTTCCAGCACGAAGAAGCCGATAATGAAATTATCTATCAGCCCCAAACGTCTTTCAAGAGCCGACCCTCTTTCCAGAAATGTAAGCGCACCCAGTAAAATAGCGTTCAGGATGATGACAGTAATGATGGTATTTTTAAACAAAGGGTGTGCGACAAATTTTTGCAAACCCGTCTCTGGCAAAGGATGCAAATTTGGGTTTGAAACCTGATATCGGTTTGCATTCTGGTCAGACGGTATGGTCATCAGCCTGTCTTTTCATCACTCATTCAGAACGGTCCAGTGTCGTGGTATCGCTAATAATCACCCAATTGTCATCACGATACCGCATCACCAGTGTAAATAGTCCGCCGACTGGATTTTCAGCGCGGTCAAGCGACCATCGGCCATGCGTTATGGCCGCATCTTCTGACAGATGGACAATCTCCAAATCGCTGAAAGTCAATGTGCCCATGAGAGCCCGGTCAGAATAACGACGTTTATAGCGCTCCAAAGTCGGCTGCCAGCCACGAACCACACGTCCCCCGGAGGCAAAGCGCAGCGCTTCATCGCGCCAATAGCTTTGCATAAAAGCGTCGATATCGCCCCTATTCCAGGCCTCAGCTTGCACCGTCAATAGGTTGATTATGGCCAGTTCTGTTTCTGTTGGAACAGAATTATGCTCTTTGTCCGAGCCCGTCTGGACAGGCGCGCACGCGCTGAACAGAAGCCCCAAAATGATTATATAGAAAATACGCATCCCTGCCTCCTCAGCGCGGCTTATGCTGTCTTATTATCATGATAGGAGGGAAACTCTATCCCCGGTTCGCCCACCTGCCAATTTGGATATTTCGCCATGATTGCTTCAAATGCAGCACTGGCGATATGAGATTTCAGCCAGCGCCCCGTCTGGGGTGTGACCGTTTGATAAAACCAGTCAGGATCCGTATGGGCAAATTGGCGAAGGAACGGGAAAATAGCGATATCGGCAAAGCTTACCGTCGTCCCGAACAGGTGCGGGGTCTCTTTTAGCCGGGTTGATACATGCGCCTCAATCCACGCCAGACCGAGCGCCCGATAGTCTTTTTGGGGTTCCTCCAAATAGCGCCCCGGATATTTATAGCGATCCAAATGCGCTTTGAAGACGCTGTCCATATCCGCAATAAGCGCCATTTGCGCCGCGCTGTCACAGGCCAAAAAAGGCGTGCCCTCCTCGCCCTGAGCCAGCGCCCAATGCATAATATCAAGGCTTTCTTCAATCACCTCGCCCGTTGCAAGCTGCAGAACGGGAACTGTTCCTTTTGGCGAAATTTCCAGCATTTCAGGAGGCTTGTGGCGCAAAACCACTTCGCGCAGCTCAACCTTTGTTTGCGTCATATACAAAGCCATGCGGGCCCTCATCGCATAGGGACAGCGCCGGAAAGAATATAAAACGGGCTTTGAAGCAGGTTTTGAAACGGGTGTATCAGGCAAGATCACGACCCGATATCAGACTTGCTGCCAATATGGCTGTGGCCACGCATACGCGCCAGTTCAATCTGCTTTTGTCTCTCCTGAAACCGCTGTTTGTCAGCCTCGCTATATTCCTCTATGCAGGCTGGGCAAGACACACCTTTGACATAATCCGGATGCGACTTTTCTGCCTCCGTAATGGGTCGCCGACAGGCAAAACACTGGTCATACTCTCCCGGCTCAAGCCCATGCTTGACCGAGACGCGCGCATCAAAGACAAAACATTCCCCGTGCCATAGGCTTTCTTCAGGCGGGATCGTTTCCAGATATTTCAATATCCCGCCCTTGAGGTGATAGACATCCTCCAAGCCTTGCGATTTTAACAGGGCGGTGGATTTTTCACAGCGAATACCCCCAGTACAGAACATCGCGATTTTCGGCTTTGAATTGGTTTTTTTGAAACCCTCAAACCAGTCCGGGAAATCCCGAAAAGACTTTGTTTCAGGGTTAATCGCGCCCTTGAATGTGCCTATCCCGACCTCATAATCATTGCGCGTA
>JARFRJ010000111.1 GCA_029287305.1 Hyphomonas sp.
AGATGGAATTGTTCGTCTCGTGGGCTCGGAGATGTGTATAAGAGACAGGTCTCATTCGGTTCAATATGAATATCAGAAGCCCCGCGATTGATCGCTTCATAAATCAATCCATTGATCAAACGAATAATCGGGGCATCATCATCGCCGTCCAGAAGATCAGCGGTTTGATGCAAGCCTTCCGCCAGGCTTGCCAAATCATCACCATCAATTTGCGCGGCCGCTTCATCATCCTCTGCCAGATTGGCTCTGGCATAGGCAATCGGCAATTGCCGGGCAAAATCTTCGGCGGACAAAACCTCAACTTTAAAAGCCTCCCCAAGGACGCGGCGCGCCTCAATCAAATCAAACGGTTTGGTACTTTCACGCACAGCCAGGGTGAGGTCTTCCCGATCGGCAAGCACCATAACCCCTTTATCGCGAGCAAATGTATAAGCAATTGGCGAGGCCGTTTCAGACATTAAAGCTACCCTTCCTCACTGTCTTCAACACTTTGTGTCTCCGGAAATGACTTATCTGTAGGTAAGCCCTCCAGAGGCATGCCTTGATCTTCCATCTGGTTTAAAAATGCATCAAGAGAAGTTGGCCCACCATCATTAGCAAGAATTTGCTGCGCACGGATATAATTATAGGTGCGTTGGGTGACACTTTCAGCCGTTTCGCGATCATCGATAATTGTCGGTCTTATGAACACCATCAGATTACTTGTTTCGCGTGACTTGGTTTCATTGCGGAAAGCCCGGCCAAGGAAGGGTATATCACCCAAAAGCGGAACTTTATCCTCATCCAGTGCCTCTTCAGATTTGATCAATCCGCCGAGCACAATCAATTCGCCATCATCCGCGATGACAGTGGTTTTTACCTGGCTTTTATTCAGGATAAAATCTGAACTGGCAGGACCGACGACAGTGGCGGCTATAGAGGAAACTTCCTGATCAATATCAAGGCGGATGGTGCCGTCCTCGCCGATGCGTGGGGTCACATTTAAAATCACCCCAATTTCGCGCCGCTCAGTTGTCCGGAAAGCGTTGGAATTACTGGCACCAAGAGACTCGCCAACTGTAACAGGGATGTCCTGACCGACAGAGACAAGCGATTCCTGATAATTCAATGCCATCACTTGCGGTGTCGACAGAATATTCGTTTCCTGATCATTTTTTAGCGCGTTAAAGACGACACTGAACAAAGAGCCATCGCGCGTCCCGCCAAAGCCAAATGTCCCACCCGTCAGACCCAGCAAAGCGCTTGTTGCGGCTTGCTGAAAGAGGTCAGAGGCCCCTTCACCAAAGGCACCATCCACCTCATTGCTGGCAATTGCACCGGTCAAGCTGAGAAGATTAGGCGTAGCTTGTGAAAAAGTAGACGAAACAAAGGGCACGTCCCCATCTGTACCAGAAACCAGAAACTGCAGACCTAGTTCCTGAATGGCTGAGTCAGAGACTTCCACAATAATCGCTTCGACCAGAACTTGCTTACTGCGCACATCCAGCTCCGCCACAACCCGGCTCATGGCCCCCATGGTTTCAGGCACAGCACTGACAATGATAGAGTTGCTTGGATCGTGAACAGAAATACTGGTCGTCAGCCCACGCGCCTCATCGGCTTCCTGGGTCAGACTTTCAGCAATTTCACGCAGGATCGGCTCAACCGTGGCCGCATCGGTATGGCTTAAACGGAAAACTTGCGTATCGCGGCGCAAGCTGGACACTGTATCCAGCTCTTCAATCAGGGCCATCACGCGGTCAATATCGCTTGGCAGACCACGCAGGATAATGGAATTGCTGGATTCGGCAGAAATCGCAGACAGGGCCGAATTGCTGCGGGCCTGACTACGGCTAGCAGCATTCAACTCCGTAATAATGGTTTTGACCTCATTGGCTGAAATTCTTTTCAGCGTAACCGTCTTAGTTATTGTATTGTCTTTATCCAGTCGAGAGACCAGCTCTCTGATACGCAAAAGGTTCGATCCATATTCCACAATAATCAGATTATTGGACAATTGGCTGACCGATACCTGCCCTTGACGGCTGAGGAGAGGTTGGACCATTTTAGCCGCCTCAACAGCATCAAAATGTTCCAGACGAATGATTTGGGTGGAGAAATTATTATTTCCCCGCATCTGGTTTCCAGCCGTCGATGTTCCAAAGGATTCCGGTACAATACTATAAGTATTGCGCCCCGCAGGAACCGCAGTGAACTCATTCACCCGCAAAGTGGACAAGAAAACCTCAAAAACCTCCCGGTCACTCATAGGAACCTGTGAACTGACGGTCACACGGGCCCGCACATCCGGATGCACGACAAAGGCATAACCGGTAATCACAGACACGTCTTCAATCAGAGTTTTGATATCCACATCTGTCAAATTGATGACGTGCATATTCTCTGCTGGTGCTTGCGCCAGTGCAATCGGGGCCCCAAAAAGCCCTGCTAGGACACCCCCTAATAAGGCATATTTTAAACTCACTCTTTAATCTCCTTGGAAAAACTTGACGGACAAGCGTATCTCTCGACCATTGCGTTTGATGTCTAAATCAACTTCGTCAGCGGCAATAAACGCCGCTTGTAAATCACTGTTTTGTAATTCAGCAACAGGTCGGGAATTGACCCGCGTGATAATATCGCCTGAAGCTAGGCCTGCAGCTTCCAAAATTTCGCTCTCATTGATCGTCGTCAAGCGGTATCCCTGTCTCTTATACACATCTCCGAGCCCACGAGACGAACAA
>JARFRJ010000197.1 GCA_029287305.1 Hyphomonas sp.
ATATGAAAGCGCCAGAAAATATCAAAGATACGCCAATTGCGCGTGCGTATGGTTACAATCTCGCCTGTATCTGCCCGTATATAGACCCGCGCGCCATCTTGCTGATAAGTTAGAACCCAGGCGGGCAAAGCGCCGCGATATTCACGCGGCGGGTCTTCTGCCAACCAATCTATACGGATCGGCGTGCCCATTTGCGGAACTAGGCCAAAACGCGCAATCTGGCGCGCTTCATCTTTATTGAGGGCATCTATTGGCAGGCCTGTATCCGCAGCATGCAACGACCAGCCTGCCTCTGTCTGTAATTTCCAGACAGGCTTTCCCAAGCGGAGCATAGGCTCTGCCCCGATCAGGCGCGTATCAAGTTTTGCCTCAATCTCAGAAAGGGACAGGGACGGCGCAAAAACAGACGCCTCCATAGGCGGGATATCGGCCCGCAAATGCGCCCCGCGTATCGTCTCAATCGGATATAGGGTGAAGAAAAAGCCGCTCAGGGTCCAGAATATAAATGGCACGGCAATGAACAGGCCCAATATATTGTGAACGCGCCGCCAATTCATTTTATGCGATCCTATTTTTAAAACTCGATAGAACTTATGCGCTGACACGACCCTCTGATTTTATCGAGCAGAATAGCTGAGTGAGACAGGCTTTTGGACAGCTTATCTCACTCTTTTATAGAAACTCTCTCTTCTTTCACTCGGACACGCTCCAGATCACAGATGAGACATCATAGATTTAGCCGGTAAAACGCGCATCCGCAGGAGGCATTTTATGCGTCGGATAGTCAGCGCCGCGGTGCTTTTTGAACTCATTGCGGGCAATGGCGCGGCAATGAACCTCATCTGGACCATCGGCAAACCGTAAAGTACGAATATTGGCATAGACGCGCGCCAGGCCAAAATCGGTTGTGACCCCCGCCCCACCATGGGCTTGCATGGCATCATCAATAATATCAAGCGCCATGGTCGGAGCCGCCACTTTGATCATGGCAATTTCATTGCGCGCCTGCTTATTGCCGACCGTATCCATCATATAGGCCGCTTTCAAGGTCAGAAGGCGGGTCATTTCTATATTGGTCCGAGCCCAGCCTATGCGCTGCTCCCAAACTGAATGCTCACCGATTGTCTTGCCAAAGACCTCCCGGCTGAGCAGGCGTTTGCACATTTTTTCAAGCGCCACTTCGGCGGCACCGATCGTGCGCATACAATGATGAATTCGGCCCGGCCCCAAACGGCCTTGGGCGATTTCAAATCCACGTCCTTCGCCAAGAAGTATATTCTCTACTGGCACCCGCACATTCTCAAGCAAGACTTCGGCATGGCCATGCGGGGCATCATCAAAACCGAACACGGGCAGCATGCGCAGAATTTTCACCCCAGGCGTGCCCAGCGGCACCAGAATCTGGCTCTGCTGTTTGTGACGTTCCGCATCCGGGTCAGTTTTACCCATAACAATAGCGACCTCACACCGCGGATCGCCAACACCAGAGGACCACCATTTCCGTCCATTGATGACGTATTCATCGCCATCGCGCTCAATCCGGGTCTGGACATTCGTCGCATCAGAAGAGGCCACCAAAGGCTCTGTCATCAGAAAAGCTGAGCGAATCTCACCGGCCATCAGACGGGTCAGATATTTGGCCTTTTGAGCCTCTGTTCCATAGCGGTGGAAAACTTCCATATTACCGGTATCAGGGGCGGAACAGTTAAACACCTCTGAGGCCCAGCCGACCCGTCCCATCAGTTCGGCCAGCGGCGCATATTCCGCATTGTTCAGGCCAGCCCCATGATACATATCCGTATCATGGTCGGCATTTGGCGGCAGAAACATATTCCACAAGCCTTCAGCCCGTGCTTTTTCCTTCAACTCATCCAATATGGGCGGAATACTCCAGCGCGTTTCAGCCGCTTCATGCTGGGCGTCATAAGTCTCAACATTGGGAAAAACATGGCTGTCCATAAACGCGCTGACGCGTTCAATCCATTCCTGTGTTTTCGGGCTATAATCAAACTGCATCTGGCAACTCCCATAATTTCTTTATGCCTATTAATATAGCCTCACCTTAGAGGAGGTTATCGGCGCCGTGAAGCAATATTATACATTCATCAAGGGAGAATATGTCAGACGCCTGAGCCCGCCTTTGTGAAATTAACCCTAACGCACTTTGTTCATACCTCCATTCAGGACCCATTTCGGCTGTAAGGTCCGCTTAAGTTTCCCCAAACCCTGACCTTTTGGTCAGGGTCTCTGGTCATAGGATAGGCGGATCGACCTAAAAGGTCAGTGATATCCAGATGGGTTTTTCGATATTTATATCTTCAAGCGGCGAGACACTCTCGCCAAACCTTAAACCTTGAACACACACAAACACCTTTTGGAGATACCCCCATGAAAACCAT
>JARFRJ010000126.1 GCA_029287305.1 Hyphomonas sp.
ACACCATCACCGTTATTTGGCACGCTTTCACACGCCGTCAGGCTGACCGCGACTGACAGCGCCATGGTGACAATCCATCGAATAAAGAGCAGTTTCATAATCTAAATCTCTTTTCCCAATCTTCAATACCGTCTTGCGCCCTCAGCCAAAGGATTTTCAAGCAACAACCCGACGGTTACATCGCTTTATTTACTGATTCAAATCATGCACATAGCGATTAAAAACAACCTGCATAGTATGGCGCGGGCTTTTATAGAAATGCCACGTATGCAGAGCGTCATCCATCTTGATCACTCGGTCCATTTCTGACCTACTGGGCAAGTGGTAGGTTCCGGCAAGACAAGCGGCAACAAGCTTGGATTGTTGTTCCGCAAAATTTACCAAAGTCGGTAAAGGCTGCGCCAGACCGAGAAAAAACACACTCTCATAGCCCGGTTTCACAAGCCTTTTATAGAGCGGAAATTCATTCTCAATCGGGATCAAATTGGGGTCGCTGAAAAAGGGAAAAGAGACATTGTACCCCGTTGCCCAGATAATCGCATCGGCTTCAATCCGGCTGCCATCCTTGAAATAGACACGCTGTCCCTCAAAATGTGAAATTGCCCCTTTCGGCAGAATATCGCCGCTGCCAACCCGGGTGAGAAATTCTCCAGAGACAGACGGGTGGCCGCTAAGCACTTCATGATCGGGTTCAGGCAGACCAAAATCCTGCATCCTTCCGACAGATTTCTTAATCACGCGCCGGGCAAGCGCACGCCCGATTTTAGGGGGCATCCAAGCTGGCAAAACCGCTTTATCCGCCGGTTGCCCATTTAAGTATTTCGGCAACACCCAGACGCCGCGCCGCATCGAGACATAAAGCGCGTCGGCCAGGGGCTTCTGTGAGAGTTCAGAGGCGATATCCATGGCCGAATTGCCGCCACCAACGACCAATACGCGCTTGCCGCGAAAATCGAAGGGCTCAAACGGGTCCCTATAGCTGTGGGAATGTAATTGATAGCCCTCAAATGTGCCGGGATAATCTGGCAGGCGCGCATCCCAATGATGTCCATTACAGACCATAAGCGCGCGATATTTTCGCACGTCCCCTGTGGACAGACGAAGCTGCCATCCGCCATCTTCTGTCTGCTCTGCCGTTTCCACGCGCGTATTAAAGGTAATCGTCTCGCGCAGATCAAAATGATCAATATAGGCTTTGAAATAGTCCAGTAATTGCGCATGATGGGGAAAATCGGGCCAATCCTCCGGCACAGGGAAATCCTCAAAAGCCAGTCGCCATTTTGACGTATCAATATGCAGACTTTTATAGCAGGCTGATTTTTGATTGGGATTATTATAATACCAGTTTCCCCCAATATCATCGGACGCTTCAAAACAGTCATAGGCCAAGCCATAATCCTTCAGGCGTTTGGCCATGGTAAACCCAGAGCACCCGGCCCCAATGATACATACCTTTTGCTCAGCGGGTACATCCGTAATCGAAGGCATAATCCAGTCTCCCTTATCGCAAACATCTATTTTCACAGACGCATAACCTAGTTTATAAGAACCTAGCCTCCCTAACGCAATCAAAGCGACTGTAAAATGCCCGACCCAGAGAACCAAGCCGACATAATCCGCGAAAATATGGCCAAAGCTATTGCTTATATCCCTTGGGCCAAAGAGACCGGGTTTGAGCTCTGCTCTTTCACCAAGGACCGGGTGAGCGGCAAAATTAATTGGCGTGAATCCCTGATCGGCGACCCGGAGACGGGCGTCATCCATGGCGGCGCGATTACGTCTCTGCTGGACAGTCTCGCCGGTATGGCCGTTATCGCAGCGCTCAATACATTCAAATCTACCGCAACCCTTGATTTACGCATTGATTATATGCGCCCGGCAAGGAAAGGCCTGACTATTTATGGTGAGGCGGAATGCTATCATATGACCCGCACCATCGCCTTTATCCGTGGGCGTGCCTATCATGAGGAAGATGATAAAACGATTGCGACGGCGACGGGCACCTTCGCCCTTAACCGGATTGAAAATTGGTCTACAGGCAAGCATGTTGCAGATAATCCGCAAAGCGCTTCCGCAAAGTCTGAAAAGGCCCCCTCTGATGACTGATCGTGCGGCCTCTTTGCAGGCGCTTTTGAGACGCGCGCCCTATGTACAGACGCTGAATATGCGCTGTGATATTCGCGGCGATGAAATGACCGGTATTATGCGCTTTGACCCAAGGCTCATCGGCAATTCCGCCAAAAATGTTCTGCATGGCGGGGCGATTGGCTCTTTTCTGGAGATTACGGCAATGGCGCAAGTCTTTCTCCTAGGCGATCTGGACACCCCGCCCCGGCCAATTAATCTGACGATAGATTATTTGCGGGCAGGTCAGGCGGAAGATATGTATGCCCGCGCGATTGTGACCAAAATGGGCCGGCGTATCGCCAATGTGCAGTGTGCGGCCTGGCAGTCAGACCGCGAAAAACCAATCGCCAGCCTGCGCGCAAATTTCATGCTTTTACCGATGGAAACCCTTCCAGAAAAATAAACAAGACCAGTTAGAAGAAATGAATTGAGTTAGAGCGTGTCTAGGCATGTCGCTCGAAAAGGTGACCCCTTTCGGTGACAAGAAGAATTATGACCGCACTTGCGCCCAGCGCTGTAAACCCGAGCAAGAGCGGTAAGACAGTACCATTATATTGGCTGGAAATCAGATATCCCAAAAAGCCAGCAAGTGTTGTGCTGGCAAAGCCGAGCGCGGCGCTGGCCGTGCCCGCAATATCGCCCAAAGGCTCCATTGCAATCGCATTGAAATTCGGTCCCATCATACCAATCGTACAGAAAGTAGCGACCATACCCACCATAAAGACAGGGAAGACGGGACCGAGCTGCCACATTAAAAGACAGTTCAATCCCCCCAGACACGTAAACAGGATCGCGGCAATATGGGATAGAAAACGCATCCCATAAGTCTTCACCAAAAGCGCATTCAGTACATTGGAGATAACAATCCCCACGACAACGAGCGCAAACCACAAGCCCAGCAAATGATCCTGAGCGAACACCTCCCGCATGATCTGCTCTATGGAGAAAATAAAGGCAAACAAGCCGCCAAACAGAACCCCGCTGGCCAACACATATCCACAGGCGACACGTGTTGTGACAACTTTTTTATAAGCCGAAAAAACAGTCACAAAATTAAGTGCTTTTCGGTTTTCCGGGCTCAGGGTTTCAGGCAGGCGAAAGACAGACCAGATCGCGACAAGGACTGAATATGTCACCAGCACAAAAAATATCCACGGCCAGGGCGCAATCAACAGGATAAGTTGTCCCATACCCGGCGCCAATAAGGGAACAATCATAAAAACCGTCATCACCATGCTCATGATTTGCGCCATACCGCGCCCGACATAAACATCTCGAACCACTGAAACGGCGACAACCCGGCAGGCGGAGGAAAATACCCCCATCATAAACCGGGCGATCAGAAAGCCTGTAAATCCGCTGGCATGCGCACACAGCAGACTGCATATAGCATAGCCAATCAGGCAATATAGTAAAATAGCGCGGCGGCCAAAACGATCCGAAATCGGACCCCAGATAAGTTGCGGCGTCCCAAAGCCTAGGACATAGGCAAAAATCACCAATTGCTGATCATTCGCATCGGTGAGTCGAAAAGCGGCACCGATATCATTGAGCGCTGGCACCATGATATCAATCGCCAAAGCATTCAGAGCCATCATTGAGGCGACAAGCGCGACAAATTCAGCCTTTGAGATGAGGCCAGAGGATACAGATGGGTTTACAGTATCGGAGGATGTGTCCGTCATGGGTTTGATCGCTTTAAAGGAATGCAGGCCTTAAACTTATATGACCGATATGGCTATCGATAAATCAGGGGTTAATAGAGGCGCTGCGTTTGAGGGGAGATATTTCTCAGGTTAAGATATCTTGAACCGCCTGGGCCGCCAATGAATATTTGGCAAAACTCCAATCGCGCGCAAGATTCATTTTGCGCAGTGTATGCGGCAGGGCTGCGACCTGTGATTTATACGGTTTCAGGAAAGCCTGTACATCGCCGCCTTCTTTGTAAATTTGCTCCGTCGCGCTGACTTGTGCATCCAGCAAAATTGCCAATTGTCCGCGCACAGCCCTTTGCTCCCAATGGGAAATTTTCATCATGGCATCATTCGCGCTCGCCCTTAACCGATCAATCTTCAAAACGGCATCTAACTCCCCGAAGATTGCCGCCAAGTGACGCAAATCCTTATCTGCTTTCTTAGTTAGTGCCACAATGTGAACCACACGCGCCACTAGGACGAGATTGGCAACCTTGCGGGCAAGGCTTTCCTTGGCACCGGCTTTGATAAAGCGCCGCATTTTTTGCTCTTGCCGATTGGCTTTAAAGGCACTGGTATAGGCTTTGGGATCATCCGAGAGGATTTCAAACGCATTTGTGTAGCGTGCAATAATGTCTTTTGTCGTCCCCGCCATATCGGCATGCAAGAGATAGTAGGCGACATCGCTGATTTGTTCGATCAGGAACAAATGCATTAAGATCTGCGCCTCAACATTGCCGCTTTGGCCCAGATCATCAATTTCATTGGTCAGGGTCGGCATTTTGAGAACCGCGCGGGCAATTTCAAAAGCGCGGACACAGTCAGACACGCTGCAAGACCCAAACTCCAAAAGCCTTATGAAGAGAGCTGGCCCTGCCGCATCCAGAAGCCGATTGGCCAGAACCGTTGCAATAATCTCACGTTTCAGGGGGTGAGCCTGCATAGACGTTTCATAGGTTTGCAGAGCTTCAGGGAAATAGGATTTCAAAACCGGTTTGAAATATGCATCATCGGGCAAATCGCTCGCCACCAGATCATCGAAAACAATAATCTTGGCCCATGCCAAAAGAACGGATAATTCAGGCCGGGTCAGCCACGCACCTGTTTCAGCGCGTTTGCTCATCTCTTCGCTGGTCGGCAAGCCTTCAACCTGACGATCTAGAACGCCGCGATCTTCCAACCAAAGCATGAGACGCTCCAGCGCCGCATGGTCCTTTTCAGCCATATACTCAGCCAGGCTGAGCGCTCGGGTCTGGGTGATATTATGCGCCAGAACATGCTCAGCAACCGTATCTGTCATTGACGCCAAAAGCAGATTACGTTCACCGCTTGGCAGTTTTTTAGCACGGATGACTTCTGATAGCAGGATTTTGATATTGACCTCATGGTCAGAACTGTCGACCCCGGCTGAATTGTCAATCGCATCAGTATTGATGCGCCCGCCTTTCAGGGCATATTCAATCCGCGCCGCCTGGGTCAGGCCTAAATTTGCACCTTCGCCAATAATTTTTGCACTGAGCTCTTTTGCGGTAATGCGCACCGCATCATTGGCGCGATCACCGACATCGCGATCCTGCTCTTGGCTACTGCGTATATAAGTGCCGATCCCGCCAAACCAGAGCAGCTCAGCCGGGCACTTCAAAAGCGCATGGATCAGCTCATCTGGCGTCACCTCATCGGCTTTCAGACCCGTCAGCGATTTGACCTCTTCTGATAAAGGGATGGATTTGGCCGCACGCTGATAAATACCGCCGCCTTCTGAAATCAGCGCCTGATCATAATCAGCCCAGGAAGACCGCGGCATATCGAACAGTCTTTTACGCTCTGTCCAGCTTTTCAGTGTGTCCTGAGGGTCTGGATCAATGAAAATATGCATATGATTGAAGGCGGCTTGCAATTGAATCTGTTTGGACAAAAGCATGCCATTGCCAAACACATCACCGGCCATATCGCCGACCCCTATGACGGTAAAAGCCTCCTTTTGGATGTCTTTACCTGCTTCCAGGAAATGTCGCTTAACCGCCTCCCAACCGCCGCGTGCGGTAATGCCCATTTTCTTATGATCATAGCCGGCGGACCCACCAGAGGCGAAGGCATCACCCAGCCAATACCCATGCGCAGCGCTGATTTCATTGGCGATATCTGAAAAACTTGCCGTCCCTTTATCAGCGGCAACGACCAGATAAGGGTCGGCTTCATCCCGGATAACCATATCCGCAGGGTGTTGAATATCCCCTTTGACCAGATTATCGGTCAAATCTAGGAGCGCTGAAATAAAGGTGCGATAGGCCGATATGCCCACCTCGCGAACCTCTTCCCGGCGGGCATTGGCGGGTATCTGCCTTGGGAAAAACCCGCCCTTTGACCCGACCGGCACAATCACAGCGTTTTTGACTTGCTGGGCTTTGACAAGGCCCAGAACTTCGGTGCGGAAATCATAAGGACGATCGGTCCAGCGCAACCCACCGCGCGCAACCGCTCCAAAGCGTAAATGTATACCTTCGACCTGCGGACTGGTGACAAAAATTTCGCGATAGGGCACAGGACGCGGCAGATCATCAAGCTTAGAACTAGCAATTTTGAACGCGAGAGGACCTGATTTCGGACTATAATAATTTGTCCTCTGAATGGCCATGACAAGTTTGGCCGACCGGCGCAGGACACGGTCCGCCTCTAAGGAGGGTACGGAATTGAGCTGTTTAAGAATGGTCGCAAATATTTCAGAGGCGGTCTTTTCGCGAGCCTTGATTTCGCCGCCCTTTTCTGGATCAAACAGAGTTTCAAACATGTCCAGAATGAGCTGTGTAATATCAGGATAGGCGCGAAACGCCTCTATCTGGCTGGCTTTGAGTGGATCCATACCGGTTTGGCGGCGATAGGAAGACAGACCCCGCAAGAGATTGGCTTCGCGCCCATTGATGCCGACATCAAAAATCAACCGATTAAAGGCATCATTCTCCATTTCACCAAGCCAGACCGATACAAAACTACTTTGAAAGGCATCCCTGATTGTCTCAAGATCAATCTCAGCGCCGCGATCATGGCGCATGGAGACATAATGTATCCAATATTTAGCCGGTGCATCTTCGCTGGGCTGTTTTCGGGGAATAATTTGATACCCTGTCTCAAATTCGACAAATAAACCCATATTCTCGAAGAGCGGAACAGATTCAGATAAAGGCACCGAGGCCCCGCGCGAATAAATCTTTGCGCGGATCGTTTGCGGGCTGTCATCCTCGCCGCGATAGGCTCTGAGGCCAATCGGCCTAACTTTAGAGAGTTTAGAAAATTCGCCGACATCGCGCAAGGCTTCATCGGTATCAAAATCATCACGATAAGCAATGCTGAAAGCAGTGCAAAACTCCAAAGCGCCTTTGCGGACATCCTCTGCAAGGTCCTCAGACATCAAGGTTTTACGAAAACGCTCTTCCCAATGTGTCGCCAAAGCAATGACATTTTTTTCAAGGGTTTGCGGGTCGGGATCAAGCGCTTTAGGACCAAGCTCGAGTTGAATATGCAAACGAACAAGGCTGCCAATGTCAAATCGCGGCTGATAGTGCAAAAGCTCTGCATCAAAGACATCAATCAGATAGGCGACAAGCTTTTGGCGCAAGGGGGAATCATAGGCGTCTCTTGGCACATAAATCAAAGCGGAGATAAATCGGTCAAATCTGTCACGGCGTAGAAAAAGACGTATGCGGGGGCGCCCTTGAAGGGTCAGCACGCCTTCGAGCATCTCGACAAGAGTGTTCGGATCGGTCTGAAAAAGTTCATCGCGCGGCCAGTTCTCAAGCAGATTGGCAAGGGCCTTGGCTCTGTGGCCACCGGACCTAGCACCGGATAAGGACAAAACCTGCGTGACACGGCGGCGCAATAAAGGCACAGAACGTGCGGCCTCATCATAGGCTTCGGCTGTAAATAGTCCCAGAAAACGCGTTTCCCCAATGACACGCCCGTTTTCATCATAATGTTTCACACCGACATAATCCGCCCGGCCAGGCCTGTGAATGCGCGTACGCAATGTCGATTTAGCAATAATGAGCGGTTCAGGATTGTGCAGAAATTCTTCTACCGAACGTGTCAGCATGGTCGGCTCTGCCCCTCGGGAGAGCACATTGGCCGTCTCATCGCGCAAAAGGCCAAGATTGGACCCTTCCACCATAATCGGCTCTTCAAGCAGAAATTTACCCTCTGAATCAATCTCGAATTCATAGGTTCGCGCGCCCAGAAAGACGAAATGATTGGCAGCAAGCCAGTCCAGAAAGGCCAGAGCTTCGCCTTGTTCTTCCGCGTCTGGAAGTTTGGCCCGTGCAAGCCGAGCGCTTTCCTCACGCATGCGGGCGATCATAGACTGATGATCGCTCGTGACAGTTTCAATATCGGCAAGGGTGTGCTGGACGCCTTTCAGGAGATTGTCTTTTTCATTTGCGCTCAAAAGCGGTAAATGTATCTGAATGAAGGAGCGGGTCTCGCCTACACCTGTCTCTTATACACATCTCCGAGCCCACGAGACGAACA
>JARFRJ010000215.1 GCA_029287305.1 Hyphomonas sp.
TTTATACGCCCCGCAGGCCATAAAATCAGGCTTTACCTCGCGCACATCAAAAGACATCGCCCCGCAGCTTTGGGTCAAATCCAGAACTAGGCTCGCCCCGAACTGGCGACATTTTTGGCCTATATCGACAAGGTCCAGAAGCGTCCCATCTGTCCAGTGGATATGACCGCAGGCCACAATCGCCGTTTCCGGGCCGATGGCATCCAAAAAAGCCTCTGTATAGGTTTTGCCTGACGCGGGCTTATCTATAAATTTCAATGAAGCCTGCTTGTCTTTGGCTAATTTGTTCCAGATATAGACATTGGACGGAAATTGATCGGCCATAAGCAAAATCGATTGTCCCGGACGAACCTGCAAATTTTGTGCGGCAATGGCCAGCCCATAACTGACAGAGGGAATAAAGGCGATGTTTTGCGCATCACTGTGGATGAGGCGTCCAAGCTTTGGCCTCAAACGGTCCGTATCGGCAAAGAAATCTTCACTGGTTAACGTCCAGGGATGAACTTTACGCGCCAATCCCTGCTCGCCGGCACGCTGCGCCGAAACGGGCAAAGGCCCCATCGTCGCGCAATTGAGATATATAATCTCGTCAGCTATATCGAAATGATGTTTCTGTGAGGCCAGTCGCGTATCATTTTGACGCGCCTCATCCCGTCGCTCATTATTAATATGAATATTATGGCCCTTATGCTCGGCATTTTCAGACATGTCTCTCCCCAAAGCTTTTATTCAGCCTCCTATCATATGCCTTATGTGACAAGAACTCTCCCCCTTATGGCCTCATGGTCTTATGGCTCAACAAAACAATAATAGGACCCCAATGAAGCTTAAAATGATAAACTTATCCTGAAAGTATATTTTTGAGGTGATTTTTTGATAATATCATGCTGTAATATAAAATATCCGTATATATATTGAACGGATGAGGGATGTCATTCAATAACCGCAATGTGAGCAAAGTGACCAAAGACCTTAGACGCTATCCACGCCATCGTACTTTCCGAACAGGCCGTATTATTCTGTCTGATATGGGCAAAGAACTGGATGTTACGATTAGTGAATTGTCCCCTGTTGGGGCCAAGTTTCGGCTCACCGAAGCAACTATCCTTCCCAAGACATTTGAAATCATCATTCTTTCAGCGCATGTGAATGATTCAAAAACGCTTCGGGCGAATTTGAAATGGCATAAGGGCAGTTATGCTGCCGTTGAATTTTTAAAAGATTTACAAAATTAAAATAAATTTCAAAAAAATGGAACCTTTACGGGGTTCATGCATAATACCTATGTAGCGAGTGGGGTTGACTGTTTAACAGGATAACAGACCGCCTCTCTGATTTATCCCGCCCACTCGCTGCAAATTACCCTTAATTATGTATTTCATGTTTTGGAGCGCTTGTGCCCGGAATATACGCGACCCGGCCTGTGGCCCGTTGCGCTGTCTTACCCACTTGTTCTTTGCTATCGACGAGAGGCTTTACCTCAAGCTGAAAACCTCTTCACCCTGCACAAAAGTTTTGTGGACCCGGCCCTGTAAACGGCGGCCATGATAGGGCGAATTACTCGATTTTGAGCGCAGGGCTTCCCGGTTGCAAACCCAAGGTTCATCCGGATCAAACAGGATGATATCTGCGGGTGCCTGGCGTTTCAGACATCCCCCCTCAAGGCCCGCTAGTCTTGCCGGCCCAATGGTCAAAGGGCGCAGCGCTTCGAGAAGGGTTAAATGTCCTTCCTGAACAAGGCTCAGCACGCTGGAAAAAAGCGTTTCCAGGCCAACCGCCCCAAAAGCTGCCTCTGAAAAAGGCACGCGCTTGTCTTCTTCTGGCTGCGGATCATGGGCCGAGACAATCGCCT
Organism: Hyphomonas sp.; assembly: GCA_029287305.1. Taxonomy (GTDB): domain Bacteria; phylum Pseudomonadota; class Alphaproteobacteria; order Caulobacterales; family Hyphomonadaceae; genus CALLCD01. The sequence goes on from JARFRJ010000215.1 coordinate 1,853, forward strand.
CAATCTGGCCTTGGCGCACCGCCTCAATCAGCAGGTGACGCGTGGCTTCATTTCGAAAAGGGGGACGAACCTTGCAATGGGTCAGATAATCACCAACATCCAGCTCATTGAAAAACAGCGTGTGGGCGGCAATCGTTGCAGCGACATCTGCGCCGGCCCGCTGCGCCTCAACAAGCGCGTGAACAAGTTCCGGGGTTGATATTTGATCAAGGATCAAAGAGGCGCGGGTCGCTTGCGCAAGGATAATATCCCGAAGCCCGGCAATATATTCCGCTTCATGCCCCATACCGCCCAGCCCCATGCGGGCTGCAAGCGCTCCGGCATTCATCACGCCAGAGCCGATTAAACTCGCTTCTTCTGCGCGAACATAAATTTTCGCCTTGAAATCCCGGGCATAGGTCAGCAGGCGCTTCATCAAGCCTGCATTGGCAAGGCTGTGTGCGCCATTGGAAAACAGAACCGCGCCGGCCTCCTGCATCAAGCCAATCTCAGCCATGTCCTTTCCGGCAAGACCTTTGGTCAAAGCTCCAGCAGGGTAAATCCGGTTTGGGCATTTGCGCCCCTGATGCAGGATAAACTCAACCAGAGCCTCATCATCAATCACCGGGTCCGTATCGGGCATCACCACCATGCTGGTGACACCGCCTGCGACCGCGGCGGCACTCGCTGTCGCCAGCGTTTCCTTATGACGTGCACCGGGCTCTCCAGTGCGCACACGCAAATCAATCAGGCCCGGAGCAAGACAAAGCCCATCTGCCTTGAACACAGGCATATCGGCGTTTGCAGGCGGCGCGAGATCAGGCCCAAAATCTTCAATCAGGCCGTCTGCAATCTGCAAGCTGCCAATGACATCAAGATCGCTCGCCGGGTCCAGAAGACGCGCATTTTCAATCCACAGAGCCTTCATTTTCGAGCCCCCGCAAGTATATGCAAGACAGCCGCACGCACCGCCACGCCCATCTCAACCTGTTCTGTAATTAAAGATTGCGGCCCGTCAGCAATCACACTTTCAATCTCAATGCCACGATTCATCGGGCCGGGATGCATAACAAGGGCGTCTGGACGGGCTTTGGCAAGACGTTCCTCGGTCAGCCCATAAAAGCGAAAATATTCACGCCGGCTTGGCACATAGGCATTTTCCATCCGCTCGATTTGCAGCCGCAGCATCATAATAACATCGGCATTCTGCAAAGCCCCCTCAAAATCAGAGGAAGCACTCGCCGCGCCCCATTGCTCGGTCCCTTTTGGCATCAGCGTACCCGGTGCAATCAGATGCACGTTCGCACCCAGCAAATGCAGCGCCATGGTCGTCGAGCGCGCAACGCGGCTGTGTAGAATATCCCCGCATATAATGATATTCAGCCCTTCAATATGGCCTTTATGGCGGCGAATAGTGAGCGCATCGAGCAAGGCTTGTGTGGGGTGTTCATGGG
>JARFRJ010000219.1 GCA_029287305.1 Hyphomonas sp.
GAATAGGGCACCAGCGCGATATGGCCGTTCAGCGTCGGATAGGGCTTGCGATTGGCATTGACAGAGCGCGTATAGGCCATGCGTCCATTGCCCGGCAAGAAGGTTTCTCCATAAAGGTTTTCCACCATATTGAAGAAGGTAAAGCTTTCCAGCATTGGAATTTGGACAAATTGCCCCTCGCCTGTTTTGGCTTGATGATAAAGCGCGGCCAATGTGGCATAGACGGCAAATAGGCCAACGGTTTTATCCGCGATAACACTGGGCGAATAGGCTGGCGGTGACCCATCGCGCAGGGTGGTCAAATCTGCAAAACCAGAGGCTGCTTGGATCAGATCATCATAGGCCTGATGGTTGGCATAGGGGCCATCGGCACCAAAGCCGGCGCAATGGACATAGACAATGGCTGGGTTAATCGCTTTGACCGCCTCATAATCAAAGCCCAGACGGGCCATTCCGGCCATGCGGATATTGTGGAAGAATATATCGGACTGCTTAATAAGCGCGGTCAGCGCGGTCTTTCCCTTTGGTGTTTTCGCATCCAGCGTAATACAGCTCTTATTGCGGTTCAGACTGGTGAAAATCGGGCCGAGGTCCCCGGTCGGCGAGGCCCCGGCATAGCGCATCATATCGCCTTTACCGGTTTCGACCTTGATGATTTCAGCTCCGAGATCGGCAAAAATTAAACTGGCAAAAGGCCCGAGTACAACGCTCGACATGTCGAGAATTTTGACCCCTTTAAGCGGACCTGTTGCACTTTTATCTGTCATTCTTGTCTCCCTGTCTTATGCGCTAAGACCTAAACGGTTTTGCCCTGTTTACCTAGAGCGTATCCCGCCCAGCCTGCTCTGATGCGCGCCTCTAGCATAGAAGGGCGATAGACGCCTGCAACAGTCTTGATATAAAGTCCCTTATGCATATTCGCCCCATTCTTTTGGCCCTTGGTATGATGACCCTGTTTTTAGGGGTGGCGATGATTCCATCCGCCTTGATTGATATCGTGGATGATCAGGAAAGCTGGGCGATTTTCATGCTCTCTGCTTTTAGCAGTATTTTTCTGGGCGTGGTCATGGTGCTCTTATCGGGGCGCGAACCGGGGCGCAATCATCCCAAGGAAGCCTTTTTACTGACCGTCCTCTTATGGGTTTTATTACCGGCCATTGGCGGTCTTCCCTTTATGCTCGCCGGGTATTCCTTTACCGACAGCCTGTTTGAAAGCATATCAGGCCTGACCACGACCGGCGCAACTGTGTTTAGCGGATTGGATAGTCTGCCGCGTGGTATTTTGCTGTGGCGGGCGATTTTGCAATGGATTGGCGGGATTGGGATTATTGTCACGGCAATTGCCATTTTCCCCATGTTGCGCGTCGGTGGGATGCAGCTTTTCCAGCTTGAAAGCTCGGATGTCTCTGGCAAATTTCTGCCGCGTGTGAGCGAGATTGCCGCCCAGACCGGACTTGTCTATCTCGTCCTCAGCATTGCTTGCGGCTTGCTCTACAGCGCCCAAGGCATGGACACGTTTGACAGTATCGCCCATGCTATGACGACAATGTCGGCGGGCGGGTTTTCCACCCATGATGACGGGTTTGCCTATTTTGGCTATGGTGTGAATGCCGTCGCGATTGTGTTTATGATTTTGGCGAGCCTGCCTTTTGCCGCTTTTGTCATGCTCGCACGGGGTAATCCAAAGCCATTTTTACGGGATTCGCAGCCGCGCGTATTTCTCGGAATTATTCTTATCTCTATAGTGATTTTGCTTTTATATAATGAATATGGCGGCGGTACGGCCATTTTTTATGACCGGGCCGATGCCCTTTGGGCAACAAGTTTCAGTGTTGTCGCCACAATTACCGGAACCGGCTTTACCAATGAGAATTATATTTTCTGGGGGCCGGGCGCGACGGCGATGATGCTGATTTTGATGTTTTTGGGCGGATGTGCGGGCTCTGCGGCCTGCGGGTTGAAGATATTTCGCCTTGAAATCACCTTCCGCACCCTGCTCGCACATGTCAAACGTATGACCAGCCCGAACCGGATTGTGCCCGTGCGCTATAATGGCCGGATTGTACCAGATGACACGATCCAGTCTGTGCTGGTCTTCGTTTTCCTATATCTGGTAAGCTTTGTCATCACGGCGATATTACTCAGCCTAACCGGGCTGAATGCGCTGACCGCCATATCCGGGGCCGCCAGCAGTATTTCCAATGTCGGGCCTGCCCTTGGCCAGATATTGGGTCCGTTTGGCGGCTATCAGAATTTACCGGAAACCGCCAAATGGATATGTGCCGTGGCGATGCTGCTTGGGCGACTTGAGTTTATTGCCGTCTTCGTGGTGCTGACCCCCCGTTTCTGGCGGGGCTGAGACAGGTCCATTTTAACGTGCAAAAGCTTTAAAGCGTATTCCGCAAGCTAAAGTGCCGTAGAGGCTTGCTCGGGCTCATCAGAGCTGGCCTCTGACCGGTCGGCGCTGGCATCTGTATATTTAAGCGCGCGTCTGGCCCGTTCAGCGGCGAGAGCTTCGCGCGCGCGCCGACGCTCAGCTCCGTGCGGGAAGCGGTAAAAAATATGCTGTCCAATCTGTGTCGTCCGGATCAGGCCGGCATTCCAGACCGGGTCAACATAGGTCGCATGATAGTGTGTCGCCTGATCGGTGCGCGGGGCATAGAGCCCCATAATGATATGCGCCGCCACATCGCGCGAAAGCTCCCACAAACGCGCATTTGGACGACGCTTCAAGGCCCCGTCACAGGTAAATGTAAACTGGCATCCAGTCTGACGGGTTGAGCCTTGATAGACAACCTCACAAATCGTGCCGGGATAGGCCGGATGAGCAACCCGGTTTAAAATAACCTCTGCCACAGCCAGTTTGCCTTGGGTCGGCTCTATGCCTGCCTCATAATAGACCGCCTGTGTCAGGCAATCAAATTCCTCGCGCACAAGATCAGATATATGGACAGGATAGGGGGCAAGTGGTGTCGCTGTCTTAATCTGCGCATAAAATGGACGCACCGAAGGGCTGTCATTTTCAAGCTCGCCCTCTTGAAAGGATGCATAGGGATACGCCGCTAATGTGTAGACAATATCTGGGTCCGGCGCGGCATAGGTCTCCCCATAAGCCTGCATAGCAAGGCGGGCATCCTGATGCACAGCCAGCAGAGCCGCACTATCTGTGAAGCGGGCCGCTTGCAATTGCGAACTATAAAAATGGCCAAACGATATAAGCCCGCCAAATAAGAGCGCTGTGCAGCTAAGGGCTGCGCACAAACGTGCGATAAAACTATCATATATCATGTAAGAATTTGCCAACTTTATTGCGTGTATGAATTGGGAGGGATCAGATGTGCAGATATGTTTGGAGTTATATGCTCAAATATATATTTAAATCCTGTGCTTTAGAATATATGGAATAATCTGCTGATTATTTATGTCCTTAATATGACATAATAAGGTTTTTTTAGGCGCGCTTCAAGACAATTGTCTGCGCGCGTCTATACTATAGGTCTTAAATAAAACAGACACCTATGATTTAATCCTTGATTTAATTTGGTTTTTATATCTTTTTCTCAAACAATACCGGTCTGGGTCAGCCCCTCTCACGGAGATGAAAACAGCCCATTTGACATGCTCTATCTACTACGCTTCCTAATACGCTTTGCCGAATCCTAGCTTAAGGACGGGCGCGTATCTGGCTGAAGCGCGAGGCTTTCGACACTGTTTTCTGGCTCTCCAAATGCGTATAGGCCGCCTCGACCAGATCCCGCACATGCTGATTGCGCGAGCCGGATGTCGGCCCGCCAAGGACGATGACAATAATGCGTTCGCCCTCGCGGATTGCGGAGGTCATAAGATTATAGCCAGAGGCATTGGTAAAACCGGTTTTCATCCCATCCACCCCGGCGACCTGATTGAGCAGGCTGTTATGATTATAATGGGCCCGGCCATTCCACTCAAAAGAGGGGGTTGAAAAATAATGATAATAATCGCTATACGCGTCCAGCACATGTTTAGCCAGCTTGGCCATATCCCGCGCGGTGGTGTATTGCTGCGCATCGGGCAAGCCTGTCGCATTGCGAAAACGCGTATTTTGCAGCCCAAGCTTGCGCGCCTTCAGCGTCATGAGCAGGGCAAATCTTTCCTCTGTCAGGGCGATATGTTCGGCAACCACAACCGCGACATCATTGGCCGAACGGGTCACCAGCGCATATATGCCCTCTTCTACGGTCAGGCTCTGGCCTGCGCGAACGCCCAAATCCGTCGCCGGTTGGCGATCGGCTTCTTGTGAGACCTGCATGCGCTCATCCAGCCTCACCTCGCCCCGCTCAATCGCATCAAAAAGAACAAGCAGGGTCATAACTTTTGTCAGAGAGGCCGGATAGCGCAGCTCATCGGCATAACGGGCATGATAGACATCCCCCGTCTGTGCATGCGCGACATAAGAGGCATATTTTTCCTCCGCATAGGCCGGGCGCGCCAGAGTGCACATCACACAAAGCGCGATCAGGCCGATCAAAAATCGACCGAGAAGAGTATCTCTATGTGTCATGCGAGGCGTCATATCAGATGTATTATATCCGCTTCTTGCTAAAATTTAATGCTTCCACGCAATTGTATCAAACAGGCCTTGAGAAGGGGTTAATAAAAGCTGATCTGGACACGATGAATCCATCTGAACTGGCCTCACGTCTTGCCTTGGAGGCAAAATTGTGCAATGCAGCATTATGCTGCAGGCGCGAAATCTGCCGATTAGTGCCTCGCAGACACTGACCCTGACTTTGACCCTCACCCTGATCGTAAAAAGATCATACTCTATGGAGACCTTCACCATGACCCAGACCACAAGCACATCCAAAGCAAAAGCTTCAAGCACAAAGAAAGACGCCCCAAAAGGCTTTGAATCCCTCTTCATGCTTGGTGAAAATATGAACCCATTTGGCGAGGCGGGCTCCAAAGCCTTTGCCCAAAGCGCACAAGCCTCATCAGAAGTGCTCAACAGCCTGACCAAAACATCTATGGACTATATGCAAGGTGCCTATGAGCAGAATATGCAATTTTCCAAAGACCTCAGCGGCGCTCAAGGCTTACAAGATTATGCCAGTTTGCAGGCCAGCTATGTCAAAAAAGCCAGCCAGGATTATTTTGGCTATGTCAAAGCCATGGGCGAAACCATGGTCACAAGCTTTAAGAAAACAACCGAAAGCTTCAAAGCCGCTTAGCTCGAACACGCTCTAAAATTAACATGCACATAGCTGGAGCGTTTTAACGGGTTTAGGCCCGGAAAAACGCTCCAGCGATCACACGATGCTCGGCGGTGCGGGTTTCAAAATATCCAGCGGAAGGTCTGTTGACCGCTTGGCCACCCGTATCACAATGCGTGATTGCACATCCGAGACCAGATCAGAGCCCAGAAGCTTGTCGCGCAGGAAATCATCATAGGCGTGCATGTCCGAGGTCACGACATGGATGACATAGTCCACCGCGCCGGTAACGGTCATGCATTCGGTCACCTCTGACCAATTTTGAACCATCTCCTCAAAAGCCTTTAGATTGTTGCGGTTTGGCAGGGCCAGCTTCACACTGGCGAAGACTTCAAAGTCGAGGCCCAATTGCTCGCGATTGAGCAGGCTGACGCGTTTTTCAACAATACCGCATTCTTCGAGGCGTTTAATACGACGCCAACACGGCGAGGAGGATAGTCCAACACGGGCAGCAATATCGGCCACAGATAGGCTGGCATTGGATTGTATCAATTTGAGGATTTCCATATCCACAAGATCAAACTGGTTGGGCACGACAACACCTATTTAAAGTATATTCTTAACTAACGCGGTGAAGTCTTTAACGGCAAGTCTTTTCTTGTCTCAGCACGCCAAGATAAGATCGACAAAGTCTCTCTCAGGATAAATTTATATAATTAGAGCAGCCCCATAAGCGCCCGAAGGGGCTGCAATTTCTGCGTGTCTTACTCGGGCAGTCGGTCGCCTCTTCAATCGGGTGTCCGTACAAAATCTCCGAGCTGCATTTTTACCATTTATGCATAGGACGCACCATTTAGGCCCTATTGAGCGCAGAACGGATTAAATCTGCCGTTTCCTTGACCCCGTAAAGCGCGATGAAGCCGCCAAAGCGTGGGCCTTGGGATTGTCCGAACAAAACCTCATATAAAGCGCGAAACCAGTCGCGCAAATTTTCAAACTCATGCGCTTTACCAAGGGTGAAGGTTAGGGTTTGCAACGCTTCCGGGCTGATCTCTCCTTGATAGGCCAGAAGATGGTCCGCCAGATCAGCCAAGGCGGCGCGCTCTTTTACTGTCGGTGCGCGATAGACTTTCCTCGGTTTGATGAAATCCTCATAATAAGCAATCGCATAGCCGGCAAGCCTGTCCAGAAGCGGATGCGTCTCAGGGCTCGCTTCAGGCGCATAGCGGCTGATAAAGCCCCAAAGTTGGGGCCGGGTTTCGGCATTTGCGGCGCTGACAAGATTAAGCAAAAGCGCAAAGCTGACCGGCACATCGGCTTGCGGCGGGGCGCCATTATGGATATGCCAGACCGGATTTTCCAACCGCTTGTCCGCACTTTGATCTGGAAATTGAGCCAAAAAGGCAAGATATTCCTCCACCGCTTTCGGGATGACATCAAAATAAAGCTTTTTGGCGGTGCGCGGTTTTTGAAACTGAAACAGCGACAGGCTTTCCGGCGGCGCATATTTGAGCCAGTCTTCAACCGCTATGCCATTACCCTTGGATTTTGATATCTTCTCGCCATTCTCATCCAGAAACAGTTCATAGACATATTGCTGGGGCGGTCTTTGACCCAATATGGAGCAGATTTTGGAATAGATCGGCGCATTGTCCTGATGATCCTTGCCGAACATTTCAAAATCAACACCCAGCGCCGCCCAGCGCATGCCAAAATCTGGTTTCCATTGCAGTTTCATATTTCGGCCACTGACCGCTAGGCTCACCTGCGTGCCATCTTCATCCTCAAAGCTGATCGTGCCCGCCTCACGATCTATCTCACGCATCGGCACATAGAGAACCCGCCCTGTTGCCGGTGAGATCGGCAGGAAGGGCGAATAGGTCGCGCGGCGCTCCGGCCCGAGGGTCGGCAGCATCACATCCATAATTTTCTGATAGTTCTCCAGCACTTTGTTCAGCATCGGATCATATGTGCCATTTTGATAGAGCTCTGTGGCAGAGAAAAACTCATACTCAAAGCCAAATTGATCCAAAAAGGCCATAAGCCGGGCATTCATATGGTGACCATAGCTGGCATGTGTGCCGAACGGATCAGGCACTTGGGTCAGCGGCTTTTGTAAATAGGGTTCCAAGCTTTCCGGGTTCGGCACGGTCGGCGGCACTTTACGCATGCCATCCATATCATCCGAGACGCAGATGAGGCGGGTGGCAATCTCGCCATTGGTCAGCGCGATAAAGGCCTGACGCACCATGGTCGTGCGGACCACCTCGCCAAATGTGCCAATATGCGGCAGGCCAGAGGGGCCATAGCCGGTTTCAAAGACGACCGGGCCAGTGCCGCCGCGCCCGGCCTTGGCCATTTGGGTGCGACGTTTCAAAATGGCGCGCGCCTGTTCAAATGGCCAGGCTTTGGCAGATTGGGCCAACTCGCTTAAGCTAGACATGACAGGGCTCCGTTCATTTTCCGTCAGGATATGGATTTCAGCTTTCAGGCTTTAGACTTTCTCTTTAGAAAGATAAATGCCAAGATATGGGTTTAGAGAAATTCCAAGCAAAATAGAAAGATATCATGTCGCATAAATCAGCCCTTTTTGAACCTTTTTCCTGTCGCGGACTTGATCTGGCAAACCGGATTGTCATGGCTCCGATGACGCGCAGCTTCTCACCAGACGGTATACCCGGGGCAGATGTCGGCGACTATTATGCCCGGCGCGCCAGCGCAGATGTCGGCCTGATTATCTCTGAGGGCACAACCATTGCCCGGGGCAGCGCGGCCAATGATCCAAATGTACCGAAATTTCATGGGGAGGCCGCGCTTTCAGCCTGGCGCGATATTATCGGAAAAGTACATCAGGCGGGCGGCAAAATGGGGCCACAAATCTGGCATGTCGGCATGATGCGCAAGCCCGGCACAGGTCATGAGCCGGAAGCGATCTCTGACAGTCCATCCGGCAAGACCCATCATGGCAAGCAGATTTTACCTGAACCGAGCGAGAGCGAGATCGCCGATATGGTCACCGCCTATGCTGAGGCGGCAGGCGATGCGGCTGCGCTTGGCTTTGACTGCGTTGAGATTCATGGCGCCCATGGTTATCTGATTGATCAGTTTTTCTGGCATGTGATGAATACGCGCGCAGACCGCTATGGCGGCACTCTGGCCGAACGGGCCCGCTTTGCTGGCGAGATTATCGCAGAATGCCGCAAGAAAACTGGCCCGGACCTGCCCCTTATCTTTCGCTTTTCGCAATGGAAACAGCAGGATTTCAGTGTTCGTCTGGCGCAAACCCCGCAAGAGCTAGAGGCTTTCCTCGCCGTCCTAGTCGAGGCTGGGATTGATATTCTGCATTGCTCACAAAGGCGCTGGTGGGAAGCTGAGTTTGATGGCTCTGAGCTTAATCTTGCTGGCTGGGCCAAGAAGCTTACCGGATTGCCCACGATTACGGTTGGTTCTGTCGGCCTGTCTTCAGACTTTATCGGCGCGTTTCAGGGCGAGGGTTCAAAGACCCGGCCTATTGCTGATGTGATTGAGCGTCTGGATAAGGGCGAGTTTGACCTTATCGCGGTTGGCCGAGCGCTCTTGCAAGACCCTTTCTGGGCACAGAAAATCAAGGATGAGCGCTATGATGAGCTGGCCGCCTATGATGGGAATACATTAAAAACGTTGTATTAGGCATGAGGCGGTAAGGTCAATTTAGGCCTTTATGCTGGTTCAGCCCTGCCAAGGCTGACAAAGCGCCCGGCTTGGCCTTATAGTGCAGGAATGACGAATCAGACCCTTTCGATAAGCCAGATGGCCGCCGCGCAGCGCGCGGCCCACAGCCCTGAGGCCGATTATTTTACCGGACTTAACCCCGAACAACGCCGTGCCGTCGAAACCTTGGACGGTCCTTTGCTTGTTCTGGCCGGGGCAGGAACAGGCAAAACCCGTGTCCTGACGACGCGGCTGGCGCATATTATCGCGACCGGCAAAGCTTGGCCCTCACAAACCCTGACGGTCACCTTTACCAATAAAGCGGCCCGTGAAATGCGCGCCCGTGCCTTGGATTTAATGGGTGCGCCAGGTGAGCAATTGCGCTGGCTGGGCACATTTCACTCCATATCCAATCAGATATTGCGCCAGCATGCAGAATTAATCGGCCTGAAGCCGAGCTTCACCATTCTGGACACAGAGGATCAAATCCGGCTGTGCAAACAGATTATTGAAAGCGAGGGGATAGACGCCAAACGCTGGCCGCCGCGTCTTCTGGCAAGCCTGATTGATGGCTGGAAAAATCGCGCCCTTGGGCCAGGTAAAGTCCCCTCCGAAGACGCGCACCAATTTGCCGATGGCAAAGGCATTCGCTGTTATGAGATTTATCAAAACCGCCTGAAAATCCTCAATGCGTGTGATTTTGGCGACTTGCTGATGCATAATATCACCCTGTTTCAGGAACATAGCACATTGCTGGCGCACTATCAGGCCAAGTTTAAATATATTCTGGTCGATGAGTATCAAGATACCAATGTCGCCCAATATCTCTGGTTGCGCCTGCTCGCGCAGGCCTCCGGCAATATTTGCTGTGTCGGGGATGATGATCAGTCCATCTATGGCTGGCGCGGCGCGGAAGTGGACAATATTCTGCGCTTTGATAAGGATTTTCCGGGCGCAGAAATTGTCCGCCTAGAGCGCAATTATCGCTCTACAGAGCCGATATTGGCCGCCGCCAGCGCTGTCATTGCGCATAATCAGGATCGATTGGGCAAGACCTTGCATGTCGGTGAGGCAAGCAAGCTGGACCCGGATGCAGAAAAGGTCAAAGTGCGCGGGCTTTGGGATGGGGAAGGCGAAGCGCGCCTGATCGGGGATGATATTGAAAGCTGGCGCGCCAAGGGCCGGCCCTATTCAGAATGCGCCATATTGGTGCGCGCCTCCTGGCAGATGCGCCTGTTTGAAGAACGCCTCATCCTGCTCGGCATTCCCTATCGCGTGATCGGGGGCCCGCGCTTTTTCGAACGTGCTGAGATACGTGATGCGCTGGCTTATTTACGCCTCGTCCACCAAAGTGATGATGATCTGGCCTTTGAGCGGATTGTCAATCAGCCCAAGCGCGGTATTGGCCAGACCTCTGTGCAGAAACTCTATCGCTTTGCCCGCGATCAGGGCCGATCGCTCATGGCGAGCCTGCCGGATATGCTGCAGACCGATGAGATTAAAGGCGGCGCAAAACGGGCTCTGCGCCTCTTTGCTGGCCAAATTACAGGCTGGCAGGACCGCCTCAAGCAAGACGTCTCCCATATCGATCTGGCAGAGATGATCCTCGATGAGAGCGGCTATACCGATATGCTGCAGCGCGATCGCAGCCCACAAGCCCATACGCGGCTAGATAATCTCAAAGAACTGATCCGGGCAATGGGGGAATTTGGCTCCCTGCCAGCCTTTCTGGAACATGTGCAATTGGTCATGGATGCAACAAGTGGCGAGCAAGGTGAGGATCAGGTGCAAATCCTGACCCTGCATGGTGCCAAAGGGCTGGAATGGCCGCTTGTCTTCCTGCCCGGCTGGGAGGAGGAGGTCTTTCCCTCGCGCCGCAGCCTTGATGAGAGTGGCCTGAAGGGGCTGGAAGAAGAAAGACGGCTGGCCTATGTCGGCATTACGCGCGCGCGCGAGGCCTGCTATATCTCTTTTGTCGCCAATCGGCAGATTTATGGACGCTGGCAATCGGTCATGCCGAGCCGCTTTGTCGATGAATTGCCGCCCGAACATGTCGAGGCGATCTCAGAAACCGGCTATGCCAGCCAACCGGGCGGGTCAGGCGGATTTACAGGTAATCTGGAAGCCCTCGGCGCCCGCTCTACCTATGACAGCCCGGGATGGAAACGTTTGCAGACCCATGCACGCTCTGAAAATATCAAATCCACATTCGGGGTCAAAGAGACCGCCGAGCTCTTTACCAGCAGCGCAAGTGCGAGCGGATTTACCCTTGGTGAACGCGTCTTTCATGACAAATTTGGCTATGGACGGGTGATAGGCGCAGAAGGGGTCAAACTGACGGTCGACTTTGAAAAAAGCTCTACCAAAAAAGTCATTGCAACCTTTTTAAAACAGGCCTGATCGGTAAGAATGGGGACGGCTATGGATTATAAGTGTCTTGCCCCTGATAAAAATAAAACGGGGAGATAGAGATGCGACCTCCCATGGGCCCGGGTATTCTGATTGCCGCAGCTTTTGTCGGCCCTGGAACGGTAACCACCTGTATTCTGGCGGGCGCAAATTATGGCTTCGCCCTGATCTGGGTTCTGATATTTGCCATTTTTGCGACGATTATCCTGCAAGGCATGGCGGTGCGTCTTGGCCTTGCCGGACATATGGGGCTTGGCACTGCCCTCCTCAAAAGCACACAAAACCCTTCCCTGAAATGGATCAGCGCCGGACTTATTCTGGGCAGTCTAGTGATTGGCAATGCAGCTTATGAGGCTGGAAATATCACGGGCGGCGCTATGGGGCTTGATGCGCTTTTCACACATCCGAATACATATGTGATCCGCTATCTCTATCCCAGCCTGATCGGCCTGATCGCCGGACTGGTCCTGTTTCATGGTCGCTATAAAATCCTGCAATCGATTTTGGTCTCCCTAGCCCTGATTATGAGCGCCTGCTTTCTGATCAGCCTTGTTTTGGCCCGTCCGGATTTCAGCCAAATGATCACAGGGCTGAAACCAAGCCTTCCAGAGGGCGCTTTGCTGCCTATTATTGCTCTGATTGGCACCACAATCGTGCCGTATAATCTTTTCCTGCACAGCCGGGCTGTCCAAGAGCATTGGAAGCGGGGCCGCGCGGATATCCCACACGCCTTGCGTGACAGCGCCGTTTCGATAAGCCTTGGCGGTCTTGTCTCTATTCTCATCCTCGCCACTGCCGCAACGACGCTATTTGGCAGTGCGATCGAGGTCAGTAATGGCCGGGATATGGCTTTAGCGATTGAACCGGCCGCCGGCCCATTGGCGCGCTATTTCATCGGCCTTGGACTATTTGCCGCCGGGCTCACCTCAGCGATCACAGCACCGATGGCAACGGCCTATGTTGTGACAGAAATTTTTCCCCAATGGGGCCAAAAGCGACATGCCTTTCGCAGCATCGCTTTAAGTATTCTGGCGGTCGGCTTGGCAATCTCTCTTATCGGCATTGCCCCAATCCAAATCATCTTATTTGCACAAATGGTCAATGGTCTGCTCTTGCCGATTATCGCCCTATTTTTGCTGATCATGATGAACCGGACGGCGCTTCTTGGCCGCGCCGTCAATACGCTCAGCGCGAATATTCTTGGGAGCCTCGCTGTCGGGGTGACATTCTTGCTGGGCCTGCGTCTGATTTTGCGGACTTTCGGTCTCTGGCCATGAGACAAGAAGTGGATTTAAATGCTGATTTGGGCGAGCTAGCAGGGCCCGCCGGGCGCGCGTCAGACCGGGCAATCCTTAAATATGTCACAAGCTGCGCGATTGCCTGCGGCGGCCATGCCGGGGATGCTGACAGCATGTACGCCACACTCAAAGCCGCGCGGGATGAAGGCGTTCGCATCGGCGCCCATCCTTCTTATCCGGATAAGGCTGGCTTTGGGCGCCGTCCCCTCACCCTCTCGCCCGATACACTTCTGGAAAGCCTTAAAGATCAATTGATGACTTTCAAACACATCGCTGAGACGCTTGGGGCAAAAGTCTTCCATGTCAAACCGCATGGAGCCCTCTATCATCAGGCAGCCCGATCAGAACAGATCGCGGAGTGCCTGTTAGAGGCGGCGCGTCATGTCTATGGCAAGAGGATAGCGCTGATTGGCCTCGCGGATACGTGCCTAGAAAATTTGACCTTAAAGGCCGGGCTTTCCTTCTATTGCGAGGGCTTTATTGACCGCGCCTATCAAAGCGATGGCCGCCTCGTCGCGCGCGATCAACCCGGTGCCGAGCTTAGTTTGAGAGCCGCGCAAATAGCCCAAGCCTTGCAGATTGTACAGGACCATCAGGTGACCACGCTTGACGGCAAGATCATCCCTATAAGGATTGATACGCTCTGTCTGCATGGCGATCATGCCGGCGCAGCCGAGCTGGTAAGAGAGATAGGCAATGCCTTCCGCGCACAGGAGATCACGCTTCGCCCGCTTGGGGGCAATAGGTGAAGATAACCGGCCTTCAATTTACAGGCGATGATGTGCTGACCCTCGCCATGCCAGACAGACAGGCCCGCTATAGAGCCCTGAACACGCTTTTAAGAAGCGGCACCTGGCGCGAGGTGGTTGCCGGAAAGACCGTCTTGAGCGTTCAATTTGATCCCCTGCGCTTTGCCTCTCTTGAAGCTGTCAAAACATGTCTCTGGCAAGAGTTGAATACCCCCTATGAGCTTGATCAGAGCTCGGCAAATGAGATTGAAATTCCAATCTGTTGTGACCTAGACCTTGCCCCCGACCTTGCGTTCATCTCGGACAAGCTGGGCCTAAGCCCGCACGCGGTGATTGAAAAACATATCGCCACATCCTATCAGGTGGACCTGATCGGTTTTACGCCCGGCTTTGCCTATTTGGAAGGTGCTGGCTGGGCCTCGGACGTGCCGCGTCTGACACGGCCAAGGCAAAGCGTTCCAGCCGGTTCGGTCGGGCTCGCTGCGGGGCAATGCGGGCTCTATGCCTTAGAAGGTCCGGGCGGGTGGCCTTTAATTGGCCGCACACCGCGTCGCCTATTTAATCCGCAAGATCAAAACCCTTTTCAGCTTCACCTCGGCCAAAGCGTGCGCTTTCGCCTCATAACACGCGATGACTATCGTATCGCTAAGGCCAATACCAAGGCTAAGGCCAAACCGTGAGACTCAAACTTATCAAAGCCGGCTTACAGACAAGCCTGCAAGGCGGGCCGCGATCTGGCTATCGTCATATCGGTGTGCCCGCAAGCGGGGCGGCGGATATGGTGTCTCTGGCTTTGGCCAATCGGCTGGTCGGCAATCGGCTATATGCCCCCGCGCTTGAGATCACATTAAGCGGGCTTGTGGCAGAATTTGAAACGCCCGGTCTGATTGCACTTACAGGCGGGCAGGCCGCGCTCACGCTCAATGCAAAGAGTATCCCGGCCCATCAAAGCCTTGCTGTGAAGGCTGGAGACCGTCTGGAGGTCGGACCGATCCGATCCGGGTGCCGCCTTTATCTGGCGCTGCAAGGAGAAATTGAAGCGACGCCCTGGCTTGGTTCCCCCTCGACC
>JARFRJ010000247.1 GCA_029287305.1 Hyphomonas sp.
GAAAAAGGCTCTGAACCGCCCGCCAAGCGCGCGTCAATCGTATCAGACAGGCGTATCAAGGCGCGTTCCAGAGCTTTAGGTGTATCCGCTTCACCCGTCACAGGTTCCAGCGCATCCGCCATGGCAAGACTGAGCAAATCAAGATTAGGGTCAGGCCCAAGACGCTTGATTAAAGGCGCGGCAGAGGAAATATTGCCCAGCACCTCATCCAATTCATCGGAGTCCAGATATAATAAGCCATTCTGCAGGAAGAAGGGATCGATATTGGCCGCAAAAATATCAGTGACAACATCCGCGCGCGCGCTGAGGCGCTCATAAAGCAGGGCTGTGAAAGCATCCGCTTCATCGGCGCTACGGGCGCGGATAATCAGCAGGATACGGTTTTCCTCATCCGGGAAAGCCGCCTCGAAATCCATCTGTAATTGGCGATAATCCAGATCACTGGAGACCATTTGCGAGGTATCGGAATTGACCCCAAGATTAGTCGCGGCAAGGTATAGTCCGCCTGCTGCAAGCAGAAAAAGGCCGATAATCATGCGCCGGGGCGCGCGCATCACCAGCGACATCCAGACCCAAAGTCCATTTTCAATGCGTTTCAGTAAACGTTGATTCATATGAGTCTATAAAGAAAAAAGAAGGGCCTGACGAGATCAGAGGCAAACAGTAGAGCATGCCAAAATTTTGTCTACTCTTCTTGCATATCCTGGATGTGTTTAAAATTGATTTTAGCTCGGACACGCTCTAGGCGCATTTGAGACATTTGTGCAGATGACCTGCCATCATTATGACGGGACAGGCCGATCCGGGAAGGCCAATTGTTCGCGCGCACGCCAATCTTGGGTCACATAATTGATGATTAGGGATTTACGCACCCCGGCAATGGGGCGCGGCTCAAAGCCATGCATTGTGATATCAGACGGCACAAAAATCATTGCTGAATTGGGTATAAAGGGCACGCGGGTCAGATAGGCTTTACGATCATCATAAATATCAGTCCCTAGGCCCAGATGGCGCGGATCATCGGACAGATAGAATAAAAGTGTAAACCGCTTCACCCCCAAATCAGAATGCGGTTCCAGCCAAAACCCATCTGTGTCCTGCGCATATTCAATGCGCAAATATGTTTCAGCTAAATCCACTTGGAAGGCCTGCTCAATAGCCCGGACGGTCTGCGAACTTTGAAATGCCTCGCAGATCAGGCGGATAATTTCATGCGCGTCCTGATTGGGTCGATCAAAATAATTGCGGGTCGCATTATGTAAATCGCGCTTACCGGACGGACCTTCTAAATTAGGCGCCTCATAAGGCAGATCACGCAACAGTGGAAGCGCTGGGTCAGGCAGTAGATTCTTCACCACAAAATAAGGATAAGGGTGCCTATAATTTGTACGCTCAGAAAATGAGGCCTGTAAACACTCCATAATCAGAGGCAAATTTATTTCCTTGGAATGTAATTGAATTTCAGACATAAGAACACAGCTAGCAGGATTTGAACCAAGTGCAAGCAAGCTTTATCTATATGTCTGGAAAGACATCTCTCGGCCTGCAAATATGACAGATGGCGGAAGATAAGCGATATAGAGATCAAAAGACCAGAAAGGAATATATAATGGGCATTCTTGAGGGAAAAACAATATTGGTCACCGGCGGCGGCAATGGCATCGGTAAAGAGGTTGCGCTTCTGGCCGCGCGTGAAGGCGCGAATGTGCTTGTCAATGATCTCGGCGGATCGCTCACTGGGGATGATGAGGGCGGGATTGGCCCAGCCCAGAGCTGTCTCTTATACACATCTCCGAGCCCACGAGACGAACA
>JARFRJ010000212.1 GCA_029287305.1 Hyphomonas sp.
CAAATCTGCGCATCTGTCACTTCTGGGTGATTGCGGATGAACCAGGCAATCGCATCGGGCTTATCCTGACGACGGGCGACCGGGGTATAGCGGGCGCCTTTTCGTTTCGGCTGGGGAATATGCGCAATCTTGGAGGGGGCGACTTTCATGCGATAGGCTTCATCGGCCTCGGCTTTTCTGATTTCAGCCCGGCTCAGCTCACCGCCCGCAATCGGGTCAACTCCGCGCATGGTCTCGGCAACATCGCCATCGGCAATGCCTTTAACTTCCAAATGATGCAGGCCGCAAAAATCGGCAATCTGATCAAATGTCAGCATTGTATTGTCAATCAGCCAGATGGCTGTGGCTTTGGGCATTAAAATATCAGCCATGAAACATCCTCTATTCGGTCTGTGGTCTGTTTAACTGGCAGAATAGATCTGACAGCTTGATGCGCTTGCTTTTGCCTTCGGCTCCGCCGCTTGAAAAACAGACACTTAAATATATGAACCCGGCCTTTGGCCGGGTCATTATGCGATATAAATTCGCTAATCTTTGCAGTATAGCTTGGCCTGTACAGCTTGAAAAGAGGATAGCGTCACCCGCGCCCGTTTATTTTAGGAAACGTCAGACCAATCGAGAATAATTTTACCGATATGTCCGCCTTTTGCCATATGCGCATGTGCGGCGTCTGCGTCTGCGGCAGGGTAAACTGTATCCACAATCGGCTGGATTTGGCCCGCCTCAATGCCAGCCCAGAATGTCTCCTGAACCCCTTTGCGTAGACGCGCTTTTTCCGCGTTTGGACGCGCGCGCAGGGTGGTGCCGGTCAGGATCAAAGCTTTCAGCATGACCGGCAACAAATTCACAGTGACCACAGGCCCCTGCATATAGGCGATATTGACAATACGTCCGCCGCGCCGGGCAATTGAGATATTTTTCTGGACATACTCACCGCCGACCATATCAAGGATCACATCCACACCGCCGGACGCTGTGATAATCTCCTCAAAGTCCTGCGTTCTGTAATTGATCGCGCAAGTCCCTCCAAGTGCAGTGATTTTTTCGCATTTTTCATCTGAACCCGCCGTGGCGTAAATCTCTTTTATGCCAAATACACGCAGCATTTGCAGGGCCATGACCCCAATTCCGCTTGTGCCGCCATGAATAAGAACCGCTTCATCTGTTTTCAGCCGGGCATGATCAAACACATTGGCCCACACCGTCATCATCGCTTCGGGCAAGGCGGCCGCCGCAATCAGGTCCATCCCCTCCGGCACTGGCAAGAGTGCGCCTTGATCGACGCAGGCATAGCTCGCATAGCCCCCGCCCGCCAATAGGGCGCAGACCTTATCGCCGAGCGTCCATCCGTTAACCCCGTCTCCAAGACCGACAATCTCGCCGGCGCATTCCAGCCCCATAATCTGTGAGGCGCCTTTGGGCGGCGGGTACATCCCCCGGCGCTGCAATAAATCAGCCCGGTTCAGACCAGACGCAGCGACTTTGATCAAAACTTCGCCAGGCTGAGGCTCCGGAAGTGGATAGTCAGCCAAAAAAAGCGGCTTATCCGTCTCAATCTGTACGGCTTTCATAAGCTCTACCATCGTTTTATTCCCATGCTTGATTTTCTTCTTCTGTCGCCCGTGCTACGCATCAGTGATTATTGCCGACCTGTTTGAGGACAGATGAGATATGACATTTGATATAAAAATACCTGCCACACCTGCCATGTTTGAGCCGCTTTCTGAGGATGAACTTAAAGCCTGTATCACCGCTTTGGAAGAGGCCCTAGAGTTGACCAAAACCGAATTAATGCGCAAACAGCGCCACCGCGACGCCGCCGCCTCTCTATTTGGGCGCACTGAGAGCTAAGCTCACCGGTTTCCAGTTCAGTCTGCAACCGCCTATAGTCGGTTTGATCCTTAGCGTCCTCAGGCGGCTTTTTCCGCGCTCATCTCCTCTATCGGTTCAGCCATCAACGGCGCTTTGCCGAGAATCATATCGGCGGCTTTTTCCGCGATCATAATCGTAGGCGCATTGGTATTGCCGCCAATCAGGGTCGGCATGACAGAGGCATCGACGACCCGCAAACCCTCAATCCCGCGCACACGAAGTTCCGGGTCAAGCGGGGAAGCCTCATCCATCCCCATACGTACGGTGCCAACCGGGTGATAGATCGTTTCGCCATTCTTGCGCACAAAGGCATCAATTTCGGCATCGCTCTTGACCGCTTCGCCGGGTTTCAGTTCCGGCCCGCGATAGGGCTTGAGCGCATTTTGTCCGAGTATATC
>JARFRJ010000304.1 GCA_029287305.1 Hyphomonas sp.
GAATTGTTCGTCTCGTGGGCTCGGAGATGTGTATAAGAGACAGACCTCAAATGGTGTGATCCATGTAATCGACAGCGTTATTCTGCCTGAATAATAACATACTCCCATAACGCATTCGAAGGGTATTCTGTTTCGGCAGGACACCCTTTTTTGCAGGTTTTTTTTAATACTATTTATTTATGAGGATATTAGCCCGACTGTGCGCACCCTTTATCCAGAAGCTGCCGCTTGTCATGTGAAGAGCCGCGCAGCCATCTAGCAGTGCGCGCATTCAGTTTAGACGTTCAGCCCGCCTCAATGACAGCCCGAATAAATCCGACCGCCTCTAATGAGCTCCAATCCAGCTCACCGGCAAAGCGGGCAATCTCTGCGCCGTCTGCTCCATATAGAATGGTTGTTGGAAAGCCGCGAATACCGACCGCATAGGTCAAGGCATATTCAGACGTATGATAAAAATCGAGTGTCCCGCCGGTCCACCGGCTTAGTTGTGTGCGCGCATAGGCGCGATCTTCATCATCATCAACACTGACGGCAATAATCTGGAACGCGTCCCCGCCGAGCGCCGTTTGCAAAGCGCCCAGACTTGGCATTTCACGCTCACAAGGGGCACACCAGGTCGCCCAGAAATTAACCAAGATAATCTGACCCTTAAACCGGTCCAAACTCAGGGGCTGATCCTCAGGGCCTGTGAAAGGCGTCCTCTCCGGCACTGTGCCCGCAAAGGTAAAATCAAGCTTTTCTAGAGACCCTTTGGCATAGCGCTGAAACGGGGCCTGACCGTCCAGATTACTCGCCGCGCTGAATAAAATATAGACAATGCTGGCGCCGGACGCCAAAAGCATGACAGGGATAAGATAGCGCATGATAAGACGCGACATGACAGTCTCCTATAAGGGGTAGATATGAGCCGTAATGAGACAAAAAGCCAGAAAATGTGGGGAGGGCGGTTCGCCGCACAGCCCGATGAAATCATGCAAGCCATCAACTGTCTCTTATACACATCTCCGAGCCCACGAGACGAACAATTCCATCTCGTATGCCG
>JARFRJ010000372.1 GCA_029287305.1 Hyphomonas sp.
GCTTAAACAGGTTGAAATTCCATCAGCTGAAGCAATCAAATCTGCGCGAAGTAAGCTTGGCCTTTCGCGGGCAGCATTTGCGCGTGCCCTTGGCTATACCGGCAACACCAATACGAACAGTAAACAGGTCAATCAGCTTGAGCACGGCGAGCGACATTTAACGGCGGATAAGGCTTTGCGTTTGCGGGCTTTACTGGCTGAACAGGCTTTATCTGAAATGTCTGTAGGTGAGACGGTTTAAGCGGAAATTCCTTACTTAGTGCCGCCCGGCCCCGTCGCGCCGCGATCACCAAACTATCCGTGGATTGAAATTGCGTGCGTGCAGTTCTGTTAGTTTGAGATACCCGCCTCGCCGACCTTTTTGCCTTTGCCGCTTCCGATGGTGTAAGTCGTTTCAACCGCCTCAATGTCAAAGCCCTTGGAGAGGCAGCGCCCTTTTGGCGTGTGATTGAAACTAAGCGGAGCGCCTTTTCAGATTACCCAGAAGCGCGGCGATGCGATTAAAGCTAACAATTTTGATAATTACGGGCTAGGCATTCACGCGCGAGGGTTTGTGCTTTTGCAATCTGGCTGTCGCTCATATATTTCGTGACAATGTCTCTTCCAGATGAAGCGTTTTCATCTCCTGATGCTGCGGAGAGATTAAGCCACATATGCGCTTTTACATAATCCTGCGGCACGCCTTTGCCCTGAACATACATAAATCCAATCATTGCTTGCGCGCTTGCAAATCCTTGCTCGGCAGCTTTTGTGTACCAGATGATGGCTTGCTTATAGTCTTCTGGCACGCCTTTACCTTCACCATACATCAATCCAAGATTATTTTGCGCGGTTGCCTATCCTTGCTCGGCCGCTTTTGTGTACCAGATGAGGGCTTGCTTATAGTCTTCTGGCACGCCTTTGCCTTCAGCATACATAAGTCCAAGATTGTATTGCGCCCATACATATCCTTGCTCGGCCGCTTTTGTGTACCAGATGAGGGCTTTCTTATAGTCTTGTGGCACGCCTGTGCCCACATCATACATAAGTCCAAGATTGTATTGCGCCGCTGCATCCCCTTGCTCTGCAAAAGGTAGAAAAATATTAAAAGCGCGTTCATACTCGCCTTCCCGGTAAGCCTCGAGCCCCTCCTGAAACGTGTCGGCCCAAACTATAGGGGTCAGGCTGCCCATCATAAACAGGGTTAAGACTAATGACCTTAGAAGAGCCGCAAAAGATATTACAAAAGAGGGTAATCTGAACATAATATTTCTTTAAACTTGGAGGGGGCAAAAATCAATAAGATTAAGAGCACGAAAATCTATGTCAGATTTGCCTGAACGTCGCCAGGCTTTAGATTATTCCTGCAAACAGAAGTGCGCAAATCTGTTACCCTCCTGCCCCCGTGCCGCCCGGTCCCTTCGCGCCGCGATCACCAAACCACCAGAGCGTGGCGGCGGTGGCGGCAAAGGTGGCGGTATCGGTGATCGCTTCGCGCCCCGGCGCGTCTGCGCCCATCCAGATCGAGACGGTGATCAGCCATAAGAGCAAGGTCAGCAGGGGCCGTGTCAGCGCGCGCGCCGCATTGACCCATTTATAGCTTTCCCCGATAGCCGCCTCTGCTTCCAGAGAGGCGGTGAGCCCTGACCAGCTTCCCTGTTCGGCAATCTCGCGCAAGGCCTGCGCAGAGGCTTCGGATTTGGCCTGCATTTCCAAATTTATAAGCGTGCCTTCATGCGCCCAGCGCTTTTCCTCATGCCGGTTCTTTTGGCGACGCTCGAAAAAGCCCGCAACACGCCCAAGCGCGGTGCCAAATAGGCCAAAAATCCCGCCCGTCGCGGCGCTCGCGGCTGTGCCAATAAAGTCTTCCATACTAAATGTCTCCTTAATGTGTAGGGGGGTAAATTCTATCTATGGCCCCAATGGGCTTTCAGCGCGTCTGTGTCGGCGCGGTTGCCATACCAGAAGCGGTCCGGTCCAAGATCGAGGTGCAGGAACGTCCAGTAATAGCCCAACCCTGCAAAGCCCGCCTCATGAGCCAGCCGGTCGAGGGTAAGGCGCGTTTCCCGGTCAAAGCCGCGTGTGCTGAGATCGACCGCGAGCGTGCGATGCTGGCTGCCCGGCGTGCCGCCGACCGCGCGATTATGGGCAAAGCAGCGATGGCCGGAATTGATCCTGAGGGGCTTGGCGAGCCGTTCGCGCAGGCTTTGTAACCTGTCGAAAAAGTCCGGCCAGTGCCATGTATGATGGCAGCCGCACGGACAGGCAAATTCTTTTGCCGTGAAATTCGGCCAGCGTGGTTCGTCCCAGGCAAGTGTCCTGAAGTCCTCATAAAGCATGGGCTATGTCCTGATTGGTTAGGTGTGGAAGTATCTCACACGCCTAAATGTGTTGGATAAGGGAGCGGGATGGCGTGATCCTTCACACCAGATGTAAAGCAAGGCTTGACACCTAAAATGTAAAGCTTTACCTTACAATCGATGATACAAAGCATCCGTCATAAACGGTTGAAACAATATTGGACCCAAGGCGTAACAAAGGGCTTGAAGGCGCAAATCCTGCCGCGATTAAGCCGTATGCTTCGCGCTTTGGATATTGCACAAAGGCCGGACGAGATGAACGTACCGGGTTATTATTTCCACCGCCTGACCGGGCGGGATAAAGACCGGTATTCGCTGCGCGTCACAGCGAATTATCGCCTGACGTTTGCTTGGCTGGAAGAGGATGCCATAGATGTCGATCTGGAGGACTATCACTAATGCAAAAACATGCCTCATTTTCACCTTTGCACCCCGGTGAGATACTCCGCGAAGATATCTTGCCTGCCCTTGGGATGAGCAAAACCAAATTGGCCGAAAGCCTCGGCATTTCCCGCCAGACCCTCTATGACATATTGGGCGAACGTGTTTCGATTACCCCGCAAATGGCGCTGCGTCTCGGCAAGGCTTTTGGCAATGGAGCGCGTTTCTGGATCAATCTGCAAAATGCCTTTGATTTACACAAGGCGACAGAAGAGGTGGACCTTTCGGCCATACCGGCGCTGGCGGCTGCCATCTCCTGAACACTCTTTTGAATCTCATAGCCGCTTAAACCCTAGCCGCCGCGTCTCTCCTCGCCGATCAGCTCGTCGAGCTTGGCCTTGATCTCACACGCCTAAATGTGTTGGATAAAGGGGGGCTGAAAGAGCGGTTTCAATGCGCATGAATATACGCATTAAGCTTGACTTGTCTCCTCATAATACGTATATTTATGCGTATAGAGGGATGGATAAATGATCACCAATAGCCGGGAGC
>JARFRJ010000436.1 GCA_029287305.1 Hyphomonas sp.
CGCCAAAGCCGATCAGAGTGGCAAGAAAGCTTTTGGCTGTCATCGGTTCACCCAATATAAGCCGTGCAATCGGAGCGATCATCAGGGCTGCGGTAAAGCCAATGACGGTGACATCGACAAGGCTGCGCTGGGTCAGCGCCCAGAAGAAGAGAAAAGCGGCCAAAAGCTGGACGGCTGCGCGAAAAGTATGAAAGCGCAAAGCTGGCCAGCTTGGCATAGGTTTGCGCTTGGCGATATAAATCGCTGTGACGAAGCTGCCGCCAAAAAAGAACCGCCAGGCCAGTAAGACGATGACCGTAATCTGCGGCGCCACACCTTTGACAATCGCATCCACCAAGCAGCCAAAGCCAATACCGAGGGCATAGACCGCCAGGGCCATCTGCACGGATGAATACCGCATTATTTAGGGCTTCAGACTGCAACCAAAACGTGGCTCATAGATCGCCGTCGCCTGAACAAGCCCGCCAATGGCCAAGGCGCGCATTTCGCGTATCGAGGTCTCATTATCTGTTTTCTCTTGAAAAGAGACAAGGCTGATATCCTGTGTAAAATCCTGCTTACAGCTTTCTAAAGGTCGCTCGGCGACATAGCGACAAGAGCAGACTTGTTTGGCTGCATAGGCGGTTGCCAGTTTCCCGAACCCAATTTGTTCCTTAAGGGAAAATTGCCATAGAATGGAGAGCCCAAAGCCTAAAATGAGAAAGATAATCAGAAAAAGCTTGGTACGTGTCATATGTCACCTATAAATAGTTCTGTAGATGTACGAGGTCGAAACATGTTCTGCAAGCGTTTGGTAAGTATATTACTCGGTCTGAGCCTATTAGGACATCTGGCGATGGCACAAGAGGTGGCCGATACTGTGCCCCTGATGCAAGATATGCCAGATATGTCGGCGAGCATGGTTGTCGAGCCGCGCATTCTCTGGCCCGGTGAAAACTGGGAAATGGGGCAATTGCCCGGACAGAGTGAGGGTGTGGTCCACAGCCTTGTTGAGGCTGCGATGGCTGGCACGGATGAAGATCTAATGGGTGAGACCCGTCAGATTGTTATCATTCACAAAGGTCAGCTTGTTCTGGAAGCGTATGCGCCGGGATTTGAGGCTGAGACGCGACTTGTGTCCTGGTCTATGGCCAAATCCATCACTCAGGCCTTGATTGGGCGAGCCGTTCAGCAAGGTCTGATTGAGGGTATTGACGCGCCTTTACCCTCTATTTGGGACGCCTCTGATCCGCGCGCGCAGATTAGCTGGCGGCAATGGATGTCGATGACCGATGGTCTGGACTATCGCGAAGTGGGTGAGCAGGATTTATCACAGAATGATGTTGTGCAGATGATGTTTGGGCCCGGACGGTTTGATATGCTCGGCTATATTCAAGGTTTACCCCTTCTTCATGAGCCTGGCACGCACTGGAATTATTCCACTGCCGCCTATCACATGCTGGGGCATGGCCTAGCGCAAACATTGCACCAGCATAGCCAAAAGGGGGCGGGTGACGCTTCAAAACCCTTTCAGGATATGCCTGCAAGCGAGAAGAAAGCAGCCTTGCGAGACTGGATAGAGGCGAACCTGTTTGCCCCGCTCGGCATGTCGGCGCAGGCCGAGTTTGATGCAGCTGGCACATTATTGGCAGGCTCGCTTGTCTATGCCTCCGCGCGTGATTTTGCCCGATTTGGCTATCTCTACCTGCAAGAGGGTTTATGGCAGGGGGAGCGTCTCTTGCCTGAAGACTGGGTAAATTTAGCCACGCGTGCGCATGTTGACACTGGCACAAATGTCTATGGGGCAGGCTGGTGGATTACACCGGGGGCAGGGCAGATGCCTAGCCATTCCCAAAGCGCTTATAGTCCGCCTTATGATGCCTATCATGCCGGTGGCAGTGAAGGGCAAACCCTCTGGATAGTGCCTTCACGCGATTTGGTGATTGTCCGTCTCGGCCTGATGGAAAATGAACCTAGGAACTGGGCTGCGCTATATGAATGGAATCAAAAAATTGCACGCGCCTTTCCGGAAAAATCCGGTCAATGATTCTCATTTGGGATGACTTCGCGATTTTTGAGACGCGACTTTAGAGAATTCGGTTATATAAGACTGTCTTGTTCGCAAGAATTTAACATAAAATTTTGTTCCTTTTATGTTCTCAGTCTGGTTTTCAGCCCAATATTTACGGGTCAAAATCGAGTGCATAATTTTATTGTGTCAGTGTATAAAATGTGGGGATGAAGATATTAGATATTCTGGCCCTGGAGCCCGTTGTGCTTGGGTTGGGGCTGGGGGGGACGGGAGAGAGTGTTGGTGGGTGGGGGGGTGGGGGGG
>JARFRJ010000438.1 GCA_029287305.1 Hyphomonas sp.
GGGCTGCGGAGCAGGAAAATCAACCGCGCTGCTAGCGGAACGATAAGCCGCAAGGATCAAACGGCTCTGATTGATTTCAACAGGCCCTAGACCTCGCCATTGAGCATTATCAAATGGACCGCCTAGCGGCCCTATAACATAATTTCTCAGCATGAGAGGACCTCACAATGGTGCTTCCCGACATCACCGCATTCTTTGATGAACCAACCAATACTGTCTCCTATGTCGTTGCCTGTCCTGAAACTCAAATGTGTGCGATCATAGACACGGTTTTGAACTATGATCCGGACTCTGGCCGTACATCGACGGCGGGAGCAGAAGAGATCATGACTTTCCTGGACTATAATGGGCTGAAAGCAGAATGGATTTTGGAAACGCATGTGCATGCCGATCACCTATCGGCGGCGCCGTTCCTGAAACAGAAGACTGGGGCGCAAACCGCTATCGGCTCTCATATAAGGATGGTTCAGGACATATTTGGCAAACTGTTTAACGCTGGGTCAGCTTTCAAACATGATGGAAGTCAATTCGACCATCTCTTTTATGATAATGAAACGTTCAAGATTGGCCAACTGGAAGCCAGAGCCATCCACACACCTGGGCACACGCCAGCTTGCATGAGTTATGTAATCGGTGACGCGGTATTCGTTGGCGATACGCTTTTCATGCCCGATTATGGCACAGCGCGTGCGGACTTTCCCGGCGGCGATGCGCGAACCCTTTTTCAGTCCATTCAAAAGCTGTTCCAATTACCCTCTAATACGCGCGTGTTTCTCTGCCATGACTATTTGGCACCTGGACGCTCTGAATTTACATGGGAGACAACAATTGGTGCGCAAAAAGCGCATAATGTACATGTGCATGAGGGCATCAATGAAGAAGCGTTCGTGGCGATGAGAGAAGCGCGCGACGCGACCCTTGCCCTGCCCCATCTTATTTTGCCATCGGTTCAAGTGAATATGCGCGCCGGAGATATGCCCCCTCCTGAGGATAATGGACAAAGATATTTAAAGATCCCCATTGATGCCCTCTGACTCTGAAATATCTGACCAAGGGTTTCACCTGTCGCGGCATCTGCCCATCCTTGGTTGGGGGCGAGTGTATACGCGCCTCCAATTAACGGGTGATTTGCTCGCGGCAGTGATTGTCACGATCATGTTGATACCGCAATCGCTCGCCTATGCCATGATTGCAGGCCTTCCGCCGCAAATGGGCCTTTATGCTTCGGTCCTGCCTCTCATTGCCTATGCTATCTTTGGAACCAGCAGGACCCTTGCTGTTGGCCCCGTTGCGGTCTTGTCGCTCATGACCGCGGTCGCGGCAGGGAGCATCGCCGCTCAGGGAAGCTCCGGATACATTGAAGCGGCGATGCTGCTCGCCGTCCTTTCCGGGGGCATTCTGTTAATCATGGGCCTATTGCGTCTTGGTTTTCTCGCAAACTTTCTTAGCCATCCTGTGATTTCCGGGTTTATCACAGCCACCGGGATACTGATCGCGGCCGGGCAAGTGAAACATATTCTCGGCATCGATGCGGGCGGACATAATCTGTTTGAAATCATTGCATCTTTGGTCGCCCATCTTCCCAAAACAAATATCCCAACGCTTATTATTGGCAGTGTATCCTTGGCCTTCCTTTTTTGGGTCAAGACGGGTTTGAAAAGCTCACTTGTCGCGCTGGGAATAGGCGAAACGCCGGCCAGAATAATTGCAAGAACCGGACCTGTTTTTGCCGTTGCTGCGGGGATCGGCGTGGTTGCCCTTTGGTCTCTGGCCGATAAGGGTGTGGCGATTGTCGGCGAAATTCCGCAAGGCCTTCCGACCCTTTCCATACCCCGCTTTGATCAGGAATTGTGGACATCTTTACTTGGATCGGCCGCCCTGATCAGCGTAATCGGCTTTGTCGAGTCGATTTCGGTGGCACAAACTTTGGCCACAAAACGCCGCCAGCGCATTCAACCTGATCAGGAATTGATCGGGCTTGGGGCTTCAAGCTTGGCCTCAGGTTTGTCGAGTGGGTTTCCGGTGACGGGCGGGTTTGCTCGCTCGGCTGTCAATTTTGATGCTGGCGCTGAAACGCCAGCTGCCGGCGCGTTTACCGCCATTGGTATTGCTTTGGCGGCTTTGTTCCTCACCCCCTTGCTCTATTTTCTTCCGAAAGCGGTTCTGGCGGCAACGATTATTATTGCGGTGCTCTCACTGGTTGATTTCAAGGCACTGAGACAGACTTGGCGCTATTCGAAAAATGATTTTGCCGCGATGCTCGCGACAATTCTGATGACCCTAGGACTGGGCGTCGAGATCGGGATAACGACAGGCGTTGCCTTATCAATTTTCCTTCACCTTTATCAATCCAGCAAACCGCATTTTGCGATTGTTGGCCGGGTCCCGGGCACAGAGCATTTTCGCAATGTTCTGCGCCACGATGTCATCACCTGCGACCGCGTTCTAACTGTCCGCATGGATGCCAGCCTTTATTTCGCCAATGCCCGGTTTCTGGAGGACACAATTTATGACTTGATCAGTCGCTATAAAGGGCTTCAGCATCTCGTTTTGATGTGCCCTACGGTCAGTGTGATAGATGCCAGCGCGCTGGAGAGCCTTGAAGCCATTAATCAAAGATTGGAAGATGCTGGCATTCAATTCCATTTATCGGAAGTGAAGGGTCCAGTGATGGATCGCCTCAAACGAACAGATTTTCTGGAACACCTAACTGGCCGGGTCTTTCTCAATCAATATCAAGCGATCAAAGCCCTCGATCCAAATCCGGATCAGGAGCCAGAGCACGCCCTGTCTCTTATACACATATGACGCTGCCGACGA
>JARFRJ010000155.1 GCA_029287305.1 Hyphomonas sp.
AAGCGTACCGTCACGGTTCAGCTCGACAAGGACAGAAACGGTGAGGGTCTCCGGATTGGGTAAATCGGCGATCTCATCCCAACAGACTTTCATCAAGGACCATAAAAGCGACTCAACCCGTGCCTCATTGGCGGTCCGTTCGCCTGCGCCTTTACGAAAATCTTCAGAGGCCCCGGCCTCTTCTTCGGGGGGATTTTCGGTAATTTCCTCAGGGCCTAGGCGCGGGTCTTTATCAGCCCGATCTATTAAAATGTCCTCATCCGGAATTTGAAAGGGACTGTCATTTAGAATATCATCGAGAGCGTCCCGGCGAACAATTGGGGCGGTCTCTTCCGGCTCAGGTGCGCTACTTTCTTCATTAACCGTAACTGTGTCAGCCTCAGACAGAGGCGGGACCACGTCTTCGGGCGCAGCTATATCCTCCGGCAGCGTTTCCAGATCATCCAGATACTCTTCCAGATTGGGTTCAGGTCTTTGAGGCAGGGGCGTGTCTTCAAGACTATCATCGCTGGTGCGTGGGATCATCGGGGCGACATTGGTCAGGTCTGATATTTCAATAATATCAATCGGTACAATCTCAATCACCTCTATCTCACGCTCCCCAAAGGGCAAGCTGACAATGCTGAGGCCGATAATAGCCGCATGCAGCAAAAGTGAGAACGGCAAAGCGCGATACATGATATGAGCCGGGCTCCTAATTCAGCTTTGGGTCTGTCACAATGGCCAAATTCTGAAATCCGGCCTTGCGCACTTCCCCCATAACCGAGACGAAATCCCCGGCGCTGGCGGCCTCATCACTGCGCAATAGAATGCGGCTGTCAAAGCCTTCATTGGTGATAGCGATGAGCTTGGGGACCAATTCCTCGCGCGGCACTTCGGTCTCCTGGATATATAGGCGACCATCCGCCTGCAAGGTCAGATAAAGCGGTTCATCTTGATTAAACTTCAACGTCTCTGAAGAGGTTTTGGGCAGGGACACATCAATACCTGTTGTCAGAAGCGGGGCGGTAATCATAAAGACAATCAGCAAAACCAGCATAACATCGACAAAAGGGGTGACATTGATCTCTGCATTGAAGGCGCGGCGACGATGTCCGCGGCGAGAGTAAGGGTTAAATTTCTGTGCCATGACCGAGCAGTGTCCTATGTCGTCAGGTTTTGATTGGCGCGGTGTTCCAGCCGGATCAGCACATCTTGCGAGAAGGCGTCCAATTGATCGGCAAAGCGCCCGATATCGCCGGCAAATTTATTATAGAAAATCGTTGCTGGTATGGCAGCGATCAGGCCAAG
>JARFRJ010000157.1 GCA_029287305.1 Hyphomonas sp.
CGGATGATACGGTGCGTCGTCTGGTCGATTGGGGACCTTCCCCAAGGGCAGGACAGGCTTTGATATTGGCCAGCCGCGCTCGGGCCCTTCTGCGCGGTCGGATGGCTCCAAGCTTGGAAGATGTCGAAGCTCTGGCAGAACCGGCGCTCTCTCACCGTATGGCAATGCGCTATGATCCGACAGGCCAAGCGCCCAGCCTGCCGGAATTAATCCAGACCCTGGCCCGTAAAGCCGCCTGAGACCTATGGCGTCCCGGTCTCTTTCACACAGGCTAAACCTGCCTCTAGGGTCTTCGTTCAGAATTCATCTGTCGACATGCAGGCCCCGCTTATGATGCCCTTGACAGAACTGCGCATTGAAGCGGAGGCTTTGGTGCGCCAATTGCCGCGCTTAAGCCTTAAAAATGCGCAGGCGAGCGCCACACATATGGGTTCGTCTGGACGGCGCCGGGCCGGGCCAGGGGAAGATTTTTGGGAATATCGCCGCCATGATGCACTGGATGATGTGTCGCGCATTGACTGGCGACGTTCTGCCCGGGGTGACACTTTGTTTGTCCGCGAGACGGAACTAGAAACGGCCCGTACTATATATCTCTATGTCGATCCGGCAATCGGCTTTGACTGGAGCGGTACGCCTGATCGAATGACAAAGGCAGACCGCGCCCGACTGCTTTTCATGGCGATAGCCGCTCTCCTGTCACAGGCGGGCGAAGATGTTGGTGTGCTCAGTGCCACGCGGTCAACCGGATTTGGTCCAAGGGCGCTTGAACGCGTCTACCAGCAATTGGTAACCCCCAAGGCGCACCAATTTATCGCGCCCAAACGTGCTGGCCTCCTTATTATCGCCAGTGATTTTTATCAACCCATGTCAGAATGGGAAGCGAAATTGGCTCCAATCGCAGAAAAATCCCGCAAAGGCCTTTTGCTTGCGATCTCTGATCCGGTTGAAATCGAGTTCCCGTTTGCCGGACGGGTACAATTGACCGCGCCCGGTGAGCGACGAAAACGCACCCTTGGCCGGGCGCAAATCTATGCCCGCGATTATAAAAAGGCCTATGAAGATAATCGCCGCGCGCTTGACACACTGGCCCATCAGCTTGGCTGGCAAGTGATCCCGCATTCAACTGGTGAGCCGTCTCTGGACTGTGCCAGCCGCCTGCACCATCATTTGCAAAATCTGGTGGCGCGGCGATGAACCTCGGCCCTTTTCTGATCACAATGCCTTGGGCCTTATGGGGCCTGATCAGCTTACCCGTAATCTGGTGGCTGTTACGCACGCTGCCGCCTTTGCCCAAACAGGCCGAACTGCCAAGCCTTGCCCTGCTTGACGCGATAGACATCCCCGAGCAAACCCCTGAGCAAACCCCGCTTTGGGTTCTGATAATGCGATTACTGGCCGCAGCGCTTATTATAATAGGTTTGGCCGGGCCAATTTATGCCCCAAATGACAGTCCCGAAGATGGGCCGGTGGGACCCGTCCTGATTATTATCGATGATGGCTGGGCTTCATCAGAAAGATTTGACGAGATGGTCAGCGCCTCAAGCGCGCATCTGCAAGCGTATAATCAGACTGGCGGCATCCATTTAATGACCACAGCGCCGCGTCAACTTCCTATAGACCCCGCGCAATCTGCGACGCGCTATGATCTGCGCCAATCCTTAAGCGCCTTGGAGGCCCGTGCTTGGCAGGTCGATTGGGAGGATGCGCTCACCCGTTTAGAGGCCTCTGATCTGCAGCCGGACCATATTTTCTGGGCCACAACCGGGCTTGGCGGCGAACAGGCAAAGCGCTTTGCCAATGCTTTATTAAGCCTTGCCCCGCTTACGATCACCCCTCTGTTCCCGCGCAAGCCTTTTGCCATTACAGACCTCTCTCTACAGCCAAATGGCCTGCGCCTTTCTGTGGCCTATGTCCCTCAACAGGGGCAAAGGGCGAGCGATCAGATAGGAGATATATCCGCGCATCAGGCCGGTTTTATCTCCGCACTTTCAGAAAACGGCACCGCGATTGCGACAAGTCCTATTGAGATAAAAGCTGATGCGCAAGCTGGCCATGCCGATTTCAATCTCCCTGCCGGTGTCTTGTCACGTATAGAGCGTTTTCAGATTATAGGACCGAAAGGAGCCGGGAGCCTCTGGCTCTGGGACAGCGCCGCGCGCCAGCATCGTATTGGCCTTGTCTCAGAAGGAGAGGTTAATCAACCCCTTCTGTCTGATTTACATTATGTACGCAGGGCTCTGGCTCCCTTTTCAACATTGGAAGAAGGCTTGCTTAGTGACTTGCTCGCTGCCTCACCGGATGCGATTGTGATGACGGATATTGGCTATGTTTCTGATGAAGAAACGAGAGCTCTGCAAAACTGGATTGAAGCGGGTGGCGTTTTGATACGATTTGCCGGACCGCGACTTGCGGCACAAGAGGATCGACTTCTGCCCCGGCCCTTGCGACGAGATGCACGCAGCTTTGGCGGGGCTCTGGCCTGGGAAGACCCGCAAAGCCTTTCAGAGTTTGCGCCCGCCTCGCCTTTTTTCGGGCTTCAGCGCCCCGAAAATACATTTGTGCGCAAGCAAGTTCTGGCCGAAGCCGGACAATATCCAGGCAGTGCGATCTGGGCCCGTCTTGAAGATGGCTCACCCTTGATTACAGCGCGCCGGATGGGTCAAGGCACTCTTATTCTCTATCATGTCACAGCCGGGCCTGATTGGTCAGATTTGCCCTATACAGGTGTCTTTGTCGACATGCTGCGCCGGTCTGTCGCCTCGGGTCTCAGCGCCGCGCCCGTCCAAGAACAGGGTCTGTATATTCCGCAATTGCAGATCAATGGTCGCGGCGAACTGGTGAGCCCGTCCTCTCTTGCAACCCCGCTACAAGGCGAGGATTTTATCGATACGAAACCCTCTGAAACCCATCCACCCGGATTATATCAAGGCCCGGCAGGCCTGCGGGCGCTCAATACCGCCTCCTCCTATGAGGCCAATATCGTCACAAACTGGCCGGGTGGGGCCGTGATTGAAGGAGACGCTGTAAAACCTGCACGCTCATTGGGCGGACTTTTA
Source organism: Hyphomonas sp. (assembly GCA_029287305.1). Taxonomy (GTDB): domain Bacteria; phylum Pseudomonadota; class Alphaproteobacteria; order Caulobacterales; family Hyphomonadaceae; genus CALLCD01. The sequence continues at coordinate 3,057 of JARFRJ010000157.1, forward strand.
CTTTCCCTTGCCTTATTATTGATTATATTTGACCTGTTTATCCCACTTATCAGCTCCGGCCTCTTGGCACGCCCGATAAAGGCGAAACATATGACCTATGGGGCGGCTCTCCCTTTACTTGTCATTGCTGGCCTCAGTCTTTTACCCTTTGGGGCCATGGCGCAATCGAACCAGACAGCCGGGCCACCTGCTCTACCCTCTGATCTATCCCCGGCGCTAATGCTTAAATTCGGATATATTGAAACAGAGGATGCCGCTCTCAATGCCCGGCTTGAGGCTGGTTTAAGCGGTCTTTCCACTGTTTTGCGCACACGGACCACGATCGCCCCCGGCCCACCAGACAGTCTGGATCTGGAAACCTCACCTCTGGAACTATACCCGCTGATCTATTATGCCCTGCCGGACACTGCCAAACCCCTCAGCCCTGTGGCAATCACACGATTAAATAATTATCTGCGTTATGGCGGCGCTTTGATGATTGACACACGTACGGGCAGCTCACCGGCGGCAAGAACTGATT
>JARFRJ010000158.1 GCA_029287305.1 Hyphomonas sp.
GCCCACGTCGCCGGCCATATCATATTGAGGCTATCTTCATGGTGCCCTCACGTGTATCTGATGTGAAGGCTGAAGATACCTCGCGAGAAGTGTCCGATTAAGTGTCGGGTCCAGACACATTAATGTCTGACCCGGTTGAAAATCCTTAACGTCGCCGTACCTATAAGCCGAGACAGCCCAAAGAGGCCACCTCTCAAGATGCTGTGTCTCAAAATACCACGTCTCAAGATGACAATGTTGAGGGTGTCATGAAAACCCTGTCGCGCGGTCAGGCTGAGATGAATCTGTCACCCGGTGATGATGTGAAGACGGACAGGCCCGCCGAGGCGATAGCAGCACCCATCGCTGAGCCCACTCAGGACGCGTCTTAGCGATCCTCTCTCCTATATCAGGATCTCTGATTTCATATGGCGCGACATCGAAAACGCAAAGGCCTTCCTATTCATGGATGGCTATGTCTGGATAAACCTCTGGAACTGACCTCCACCCGGGCGGTCAGCAAGGTCAGACGTCTGTTCAATGCGCAAAAAATTGGCCATGCAGGCACATTGGACCCAATGGCGAGCGGCCTTCTGGCGATTGCCTTTGGGCATGCGACCAAAACAGTGCCCTGGGCCATGGAGGGCGATAAAACCTATGAGTTTACGATTGAATGGGGGACCTCTACGGACAGTTATGATGCTGAAGGTGAAGTGATTGCGCGATCAGACAAGCGGCCAAGCGAAGCGGAAATCCTGAAAATTCTGCCTGACTTTGTTGGTGAAATTGATCAGATACCGCCTAGGTTTTCAGCCATCAAAATTGAGGGTCAGCGCGCCTATGATTTGGCCCGCAATGGCATGGAGTTTGAACTAACCAGCCGCCGCGTCACCTGTATGCAGGCTGAACTGATCGCTGTTCTGGATGAGGGCGGCGCGGCTCAGTTTCGCATCCAGACCGGGAAGGGCTTTTATGTGCGCGCTCTGGCGCGGGATTTGGCGCAAAGATTGGGCGCGCATGGGCATATCCGCGTTCTGAGACGGACCGTGCTTGGACCTTTTTCAGAGGCTGAAGCGATCAGCCTGTCCGCGCTTGAGCAGGCAGCAGAGGCGGGAGAGGATTTGCACAGTTTTCTGCGCCCGATTGCGTGCGTCCTTGTCGATATGCCCAAGCTGGAGGTTCTCCCGCAAGATAAAGCACAGCTCCTAATGGGCCAGCCCGTGCACCTTCTGCCATATATTGTGGAAGATTGGCGGAGCCAAAAAGAGGCGCTTGGCTGTCCTGATGCGCGCCAAGTTCTGGCCATGACAGGGGGCGAGGCGGTTGCTATGGGTGAGGTGCGCGCCGGGCGACTATATCCTAAAAAAGTCTTTTCTGGCTCGGACACGCTCTAAGACCATAGTCCAATTACAGTTTTGTCAATTCATGATAAAGTTTTAAAAAATTGGCAAATCAGGCCCAAAACAAGGGATAAGAGGTCGCAGATGAAACACCATATCATGATCGCGCTGGGCCTATTGCTGGCCATGGTTTTTTCTTACCGTCTGGCATTGGCCATTATCGCACCTGGTTTGGGCCTGTCTGAAATATATCTATTTGGCGGCCTATTACTTGCCGGATGGCTGCTAAAGGGCGGTCTGTCTGAGCGTAAATATAGACGTCAGCATATGCATGCGGATGCGAAGGAGTAATCCTTGCCGATGGGCAGTTTTTCAGGGGCTAGACCGTGTCCGGCTCTATTCTCCCTGATCAGAATTTTCTGAAATTTTAGCCAGGAGATCAGTGGTCAATTCGTCCAATTTGCGGATCAAGGATTCTGCGGAGCCATTGGTGCGATCCAGCAGATCCAGAAATTGCGCCCTTTGTTCAATCGCAAGCCAGATCAGATTACCCTCCAGTTTTAAAGCGACATCAATAATCTGATAGACGTCATTTCGCAATTGAATGCGCCATTGGACATTCAGTTCCTGTCCATCCTTGCGACGTATGATGCTGTCGACAATTGAATCGCGGTCATTACGGTCAATGGAGCCGAGTATCTCAATGACACCGCCGCGATAATCATCAAATTGTGTCTCATATGTGGCGAGACTATAGGCCCGGAAAGCGGTCCGATAGTTTTGCAATTCCTCTGGGCTGAAACGCCTTGAATATTTGCCGATTACAAAATTAGAGACGCGGTCAAGGTCTGAAAACTGATCAATATAGGCGTTGAATTTCAGCCGTCTTTCGGCTCTGTTCAAATCAGGGGCATTCAAGGCCTCTAGGACGGTCTGACCATTTTTCCTAATATAGTTTTCCGTTATCTCGTCTGACATAGCCGAGAGATTGAACGCCAGGGCACAACACATAGAGACAGCAAGCTTATAGAGACGCATAATAAGAGCCCTTTTTCCTTTGGCTCTAAAAGTAATAGCCGAGCGTCACCTGAACATATAATTAACAATATGGTAAAATTATGATATTTCTTAAAAATCGTCGAAATTATCTTCTATTGCGTCGCTTGGAGTTTCATCCTCTGCTGGGAAATCGTCGAAATCATCAAAATCGTCGAACTCATCATAATCATCAAAATCAGGCAGATCATCATAGGTGTCGTCTGGCAGGATGCCGTCGCGAATCAGGGAATCGCGATTTGAGGCATAGGCCCGGCGCAGCGCGGTATAGGGCTCTGGTTGTGAGCGTAGGTTTTCAATCGCCGGTTCCAGCCGCGCGCGAATATCCACAGCATTCGTCACCACAAGCCCATTATTGATATAGGTGTGCAGCATGGGGTCTCCATAGCGAATCCAAGTCAAAGGATCGAACAGATTATCTGTTAACCGGCCAACCGTATCGCGCAAATTTGAGGGGCCGAGCAAAGGCGTTACGATATACACGCCTTCCGGAACGCCCCAGACGGCAAGGGTTTGTCCAAAATCCTCAACATGACCCGGCAGGTTTGATTTGCCAGCCACATCGATAAAGCCAAAAAGACCTATGGTTGTATTTATTACAAATCGGCTGAACGTCTTGGCGGCACGTTTGGGTTTCCCTTGCAGGACATCATTTGCAAATGTGATAGGCTCATTGGAATTGGTAATAAAGTTTGTAATACCATTGCGGACCGGTTCAGGCACAGTGTCCTTATAGGTGAGGGCCACCGGACCGATAATAGCTTTGTCGACGCCTTCATTAAACCCATAAATCTTGCGATTAATGGGCTCAAAGGGGTCATTGATAAGCTCGTCAGATTCGGTGGAGGCCGTACTGGCGCAGGCCGAAAAAAGGACCGTGACTGCCAAGAGGAAGGCAAAATATTTCATTCAAGTGTCCCTTTATGGATTTCTGCACATGCGCACAAATCTATAGAAGATTTCTTGTTTTTCAATCAAATTGAACAAGAAGTTGTGGATTAAATATTTTTATCATGATTTTTGTGGAAAAACATATAAATATATGTTTATATGTTATCATGAAACTGGATGCATCAACCTTTATAGATAAATTGCGCGCTTTGGGGGAGCCCAATCGGCTGCGGATACTGGTCCTGCTAAAGCATGGCGAGTTGGCGGTCGGCGAGCTTGTTCAGATTCTGGGCCTCAGCCAACCGCGCCTGTCACATCATCTTAAAATTCTCACCCATGCGGGTTTGGTTGACCGTTTACCCGAAGGGGCCTGGGTGTTTTATGCGCTTCCCGCTCATGGAGCGGCGCGCGAATTTCTCGATCAGAGCTTGGCGCAATTGGATCTCAAAACAGGTGAATTTCATCGTGATATAACACAGCTCGCCTATATCCGCGCGGCGCGTCAGGAGAGTGCAAAAACCTATTTTGATGCGATTGCGAAAACTTGGAATATGGTTCGTGACCTGCACATGCCCTCTGATAAGATTGAGACGGCACTGCTGGAGATGGCGGGACCTGAAAAAGTCAATCATCTGATTGATATTGGCACAGGCACGGGCCGTATGCTGAGCCTGTTTGCCGGCCAAGCAGAGCGCCTTGAGGGGCTCGATTTTAGCCATCACATGCTGACCATTGCCCGCGCGCATCTGAATGAAAAGGGCATTCAGAATGCGCATGTCCGTCAAGGCGAAGCGGCGAATTTACCCTTTGCGGATAATCAGACCGATCTTGTTATCCTGCATCAGGTTTTACACTTTCTGGATGATCCGGGCCGTGTTCTGAAAGAGGCCGCGCGTGTTTTGGCGCCCGGCGGGCAGTTGCTAATTGCTGATTTTGAACCGCATAAGCTGGAATTTTTAAGAGATCAGCATGGTCATCGCAGATTGGGAATTCGTTCTGGCGCGCTTGAGGCTTGGCTTGTCGAGGCTGGGTTAAAGCTGGATATTTCGCGCACATTCGAAGCGCCGGATACGGTTCGCGAAGGTCTCACAGTGCGCATCTGGTCTGCCCGCAAGGCCGGAGCCTCTAAATCCAACCAGAAAGCCGCTTAGGAATTGAAGATGGATATATCATTCGAATTTTTCCCTCCAAAAAGCGAGACAATGGAAAATCGTCTCTGGGATTGTGTGGAACGTTTGGAGCCTATGGGCCCCTCCTTTGTCTCTGTCACCTATGGGGCCGGCGGCTCAACGCGTGAGCGTACACACGCCACGCTGGAGCGGATATTAAAGGATACATCTTTAAAACCTGCCGCGCATTTGACGTGTGTGGGGGCGAGTAAAGCAGATGTTTTGGCCGTGGCCCGCGCATATCTGAAAGCCGGCGTTCGGCGTATTGTCGCCTTAAGAGGGGACCCGCCCACGGGTATGGGGACGAAGTTTGAACCGCACCCGCAGGGCTTTGCCGGATCGGTTGAGCTTGTTGCGGCTTTGAAGGCGCTTGCCAGCGATATGGCGCTGCCTTTGGAGATTTCTGTCGCCTGCTATCCTGAACCACATCCTGAAAGTCGCTCCTTAGCGGCGGACATTGCCCTTTTGCGGGCCAAACAGGAAGCCGGGGCCGATGAAGCCATTACACAATTCTTCTTTGAGCCTGAAATATATTTTGATTTTCTGACGGCGGCGCGCGCGGGCGGGGTTACCCTGCCGATCCGGCCAGGCATTATGTTGCAGGCTAATTTTCAGGGCTTGGCCAAAATGGCAAAAGCTGTGAACGCCTCTGTCCCGGATTGGCTGTATGAGCTTTATGCCGGCCTTGAAGAAGACAGTGAAACGCGCGATCTGGTAACGGCCAATATTGCGGTCGATTTATGCCGGAAACTTGCTGATCAAGGGGTTTCAGAGTTTCATTTCTATACGTTGAATAAAGCGCCTCTGGCTTTATCCACCTGCCGCTTATTGAAACTTAGTATGCAAACAGCAGGCCTTCCGTCCGAACAAAACCAAAGGGAGGTGAGCCATGTCACGCGCTGAACGCCTTGACGCGCTGACGCAATTAAGCCGTGAGCGTATCCTTGTTCTGGACGGTGCCATGGGCACGCAAATCCAGGGGTTTGACCTTAAGGGGGAAGATTTTTCTGGAGATAAATTTCCCGACTGGCCTATCCCTTTAAAGGGCAATAATGATCTTTTAAACCTGACCCGGCCCGATATCATAAAATCAATCCATGTCCGATTTATTGAAGCGGGCGCTGATCTGATTGAAACCAATACATTTAGCGCCACCACGATCGCCCAAACGGATTATGCGCTTGAAGCCCATGCGGCTGAGATCGCTTTAGAGGGCGCGAAGCTTGCCCGTCAGGCCGCCGATGAGATGAGCGCTAAGCTTGGCCGGACTATTGGTGTCCTCGGCGCTTTTGGACCGACCAATAAGACACTCTCGCTCTCACCAAATGTCAATGATCCGGGCTATCGCGATGTTGATTTTGATACTGTCTGCGCGGCCTATATTGAGCAGGCTCGGGCCATGGCTCCTTATGTAGATTTCTTTCTGATTGAGACGGTTTTTGATACGCTAAACGCCAAAGCGGCGATCAAAGCGGTCCTCGATTTTCGTATGGAGACCGCCGAGGATATTCCCATGATCATTTCAGGAACGATTACAGATGCGTCCGGGCGAACCCTGTCCGGTCAAACCGCAGAGGCTTTCTGGATATCGGTACGCCATGCCAAGCCTTGGGCGGTGGGTCTGAATTGCGCTTTAGGTGCAGATATGATGCGCCCACATATCGCGTCTATTTCGCGACTGGCCGATACGCGCATTATCGCTTATCCGAATGCGGGTCTGCCCAATGCATTTGGGGAATATGATGAAACGCCCGATCAGATGGCTGTCCAGATTGCAGAATGGGCGCAGAGTGGTTTTCTGAATATTGTCGGCGGCTGTTGTGGCACAACACCGGAGCATATCCATGCATTGGCAAAAGCTGTAAAGGAAAAGCCGGGCCGTGATGTTCCGCGCGCCACGTCCAGCATGCAATTATCTGGCCTAGAACCGCTCATTGTCTAAAACAGAGAAATAGAATGTCAAAACTATATGAAGAGATTGATGACAAAATCAAAGCGTTCATAGACGCCCAGAAGATGTTTTTTGTCGCCACCGCCCCACTGAATTCTGACGGTCATGTGAATGTATCACCCAAAGGGTATGACAGTTTTGCCGTTCTCGGACCCCGACACGTGGCTTGGCTGGATGTTGGCGGGTCGGGCATTGAGACGCTTGCGCATTTGAAAGAAAATGGCCGTGTATGTCTTATGTTTTGTGCTTTTGATGGCAGCGCCCTGATTGTCAGATTGCATGGGCAAGGCGAGGCCGTCCAATTTGACGATCCGCGCTTTCCTGCGCTTTTGGCACATTTTCCAGAGTTTGACCGAGCGCGGGCGATTATGGTGATGGAGGTTACGCGTATCTCAGACAGTTGCGGCTGGGGCGTGCCGGTTTACGAGTTTCGTGAAGAAAGAGCGCAGCTTAGGCGCTATGCGGATAATCCGGCCAAAAGCGCTGAAGACTGGGCGGAGAAATATTATACCGCCAATGCGAAAAGTATTGATGGTTTGCCGGGCATGGAGCGGGTCTGAATAAGGGGCGCGCTACCCTGAAGGGACGGTATACCGCCTATCGTCCCAAATGCGCCAGCTTGTGTTAAGATAGCTGTATAAGCAAAAAGGAGAAAACTTATGACTTATATTGATGGATTTGTCGGCGCGGTGCGCACGGATAAGAAGCAAGTCTATATAGACAATGCGGCCAAGGCGATTGAGGTGTTTAAAAAATACGGCGCAATTCAAGGCGTTGAAAATTGGGGCGTCGAGGTGCCGGACGGCAAGCTGACCTCTTTTCCCATGGCTGTAAAATTGGAAGAGGGAGAGACGGTCGTCTTCTCCTGGGTTGTCTGGCCATCCAAGGAAGCCCACGATGCGGGCATGGAACAGGCTTTGAAAGACCCGTTCTTTGAAACTGAATTTGATATGTCGTCTGTGGATGGTAAGCGCATGATTTTTGGCAGCTTTGAAACCATTCTCGATCTGTAACTTTCCTCTTTTGAAACTGTAAACCCATGCCTGATACCACCACGCCGACTGATTCCAGCCGTTTCATTAATATTGGGGAACGCACCAATGTCACCGGATCAGCGCGTTTCCGCAAGCTGATCACCGCAGGTGATTATGCCGCCGCTGTTGAGGTTGCCCGCCAGCAAGTTGAAAACGGGGCACAGATTATTGATGTGAATATGGATGAAGGCATGCTGGATGGCGCGGCTGCCATGACCTGTTTTCTCAATCTGATTGCTGCCGAGCCTGACATTGCCCGTGTGCCTGTCATGATTGACAGTTCCAAATGGGAGGTGATCGAGGCGGGCCTGAAATGCGTGCAAGGCAAGGCTATTGTTAACTCGATTTCCCTGAAAGAAGGTGAAGCGCCCTTTCTGGAGCAAGCCCGGACGCTGATGTCTTATGGCGCTGCGGCAGTGATCATGGCTTTTGATGAGGTTGGGCAGGCGGATACGGCGGACCGTAAGGTCGAGATTTGTCAACGCGCCTATAAATTGCTCACCGAACAGCTTCATTTTCCGCCTGAGGATATTATTTTCGATCCGAATATATTTGCTGTCGCCACGGGGATTGAAGAGCATGATAATTATGCGCTTGATTTCATTGAGGCCGCACGGCGCATTTGCCAAGCCTGTCCGGGCGCGCATATATCGGGGGGGCTGTCGAATATTAGTTTCAGCTTTCGCGGGAATGAGCCAGTGCGCCGGGCAATGCATTCGGTGTTTCTTTATTATGCGATCCCGGCGGGCATGGATATGGGGATCGTCAATGCCGGACAGCTTGATATCTATGATGAGATTGAGCCGAAATTGCGCGAAGCGGTCGAAGATGTCATTCTTAATCGCACTTCGGAAGCGACAGAAAACCTGCTTGATATCGCCTCGCAATATAAAGGGCAAAAGGGCAAAACCAGAGCCAAGGATTTAACTTGGCGAGAGGGGGATTATTCGGCGCGTCTGACCCATGCCCTGATTAA